>NZ_FNHL01000003.1:300000-446703 GCF_900103715.1 Halogranum gelatinilyticum
TACCGCTCGCGCTCTGCGGGCGTCAGCTCTACTTCGACGCGCTTGATGTCGTAGGGCGCGAGATGCTCGCCCGCGAGGTCGTCGACAGCGACGTCGTAGACCTTCGGCCCGACGAGTTTCGTAATCGCCTCGTGCGCGCCGTCGGGCCGCTCGAACGTCGCCGTCAGTCCGAGACGGGCGGGGGCCGCGAGGAGGCGAGCGATGTCCTGGTAGCCCTCGCCGCCGAGATGGTGGACCTCGTCGAAGACGACGAGTCCGAAGTCGCCGCCGACCTCGTCGGCACGGAGATAGGCGGAGTCGTACGTCGAAACCGTAATCCCCTCTTGAATCTGCTCGCCGCCGCCGAACTGGCCGATGGAGACGTCGAACTCGGCTTCCAGTTCCGCGCGCCACTGTTCGAGCAGGTCGATGGTCGGGACGACGACAAGCGTCGGTACCGACAGGTCGGCGATGGCGGCGACCGCGATGACCGTCTTGCCGCTGCCGGTCGGCAGTTCGAGCACGCCGCGGTCGCCCGCGTCGTGCCACGCGTCCAGCGCGTCGCGCTGGTAGTCACGCAGGTCGTAGTCGGTCGACAGCGAGCGGTCGAGAGCTGTCGAGCGGACCGTGTCCTCGACGTCGGCCCCGCGCTCGCCGAGGACGGCGCGGAGGAAGGCGTACCGGTAGGCAGGCGCGCGGGCCGTTCCGCTGCGGGGGTCGACCTCGACGCCGGGGAGGTCCGCGAGCGAGTCGACGGGAAGGTCGTCGGTGTCGACCCGGACCGTCCCGTTCTCGAAGGAGAGCCTGACTGTCACTGGCGGGGATTCGCTATCTTCGGGTTTATGTGCTCCGCACCGAGACGAGAAGACATGAGCGACGAACTCGAAGACGCAGTGGAAACGTTCCTCAACGAGACGGAGACAGTCTTCGGCGAGTACGACCAGGGCTACATGGACGCCGACGCGGCACTCTCGCTCATCCGCGACCACGTGGATGAGCTCGAAGACGAGTTCGAGTCGTGAAGGCGGTCTTCCATCTCTCCAGCGGCGATGCCGAGATGCACACCCGCGTCGTCAACAACGTCGCGAACCTGCTCGACGACGAGACGGTCGATCTCGAATCCGTCGCGCTCGTCGCCAACAGCGGCGGACTCGGTCTCTTGCTCGACGACTCCGAACGGCGCGAGCGGGTCGAAGAACTACAGGAGCGAGGCGTCGTCTTCAAACAGTGCGCGAACACGCTCGTCGGCACGGACATCGACGAGTCGAACCTCGTCGACGGCGTGGAACTCGTCTCCTCGGGCGTGGGCGAGCTGACGCGACTCCAAGACGCTGGCTACGCGTACATCAAGCCCTGAAAGCGAAGCCACAGAGTTGCGGAGTCACGGAGTCACAGAGTTGCGGCCCCGCGAAGCGACGCGGCACGGATTTTTTGTACGTTCCGGGAGACTGGACGGTCGATGCCCTCCACAGTCAGCGATGTGCTGTTCAGCGAGCCAGCGGGTCGGCCGAACTCACTGTTCCAGTTCGCCGCCGCAGCCGCCTTCACGGGACTTTACCTGTTCGTCACAGTCGCGGGAGACACCGTGGGGAGCGGGTGGTTACTCGTCATGGCGGCCACGTCCGTCTGCTCCGGTGTCGCCGAGTCGCTTCCGAAGGACCGACACCGGACGGCCGGTGTGTTGCGTCTCACGGTGGTTCTCGTTCTGGCGGGACTCGTCGTCTCGATTATCCTCGAACCCCAGATCATCACCGGATAGCCGGAGACTGCCCCGCCACGGGCCGCGGTGGATATCAAGCCCTGAGACAGGGGCACACACGGCTGGTTGGCATAGCTATATGTGTCGTGATGTCATGGCTCATACTGGATCGCTATGAAACCGTGCCACAGTTGTCAGTCGATCATCGACGAGTACATCTTGGACAAACAACTCGAACCCCTCCGCGACCTCACAGTCGACGACTTCAACGTCTGTGCGGACTGTGTAACTGTCGTTGCTGATTCGTGTGTGGAGTGCGGCGGCGCGGTCTATGTCCCTCGAACAAAATCTGTGGCCCCGGACTACTGCCCGGCGTGCCGCTCCGAACTCTTCGTCCAGACCGGCTCCGACCCGGGGTGGCACGCCGACGCCATCTCGCACTGAGCGGCAGTTCTCCGGAATCCATTTTTTGCGGCCGTCGACGCCAAGCAGACACGGTTCCGACCGGTGGGACCGTCGAGTCGTGATGTCGAGCGCGACGGAATCGCCGAGCGAGCCAGTCCCTGACGGGAGTTCTGTCGCGGATGTTCAGCCGAGGTCGGAAATACCCCATTCGAAATTAAATCTCTCCAAATAGTTATAAATATTGGATTTGTAGGCAGTGTATGGAACTGAAAGTGAGCATTTGGAGAGCAATAAACAATCGCGTGCGCAGTTCTCGGGGAGACCTGTGAACCCCAAACCGCTCGTCGTGTACGGCGTGGGTGTTCCACTGGTCGTCCTGGCACTCGGCTACGGAGCCAGCAGCGTCGCGACGGTCGCCTTCCCGCTGTTCCTGTTGGCTACCTTCGGAGTCGGCGTCGTGTGTACGGCCCTCCTCTTCGGGGCCGAGTCACACGTCCAGACTGCGGCGTACAGTGCCGAGGTCGGGGGCAGTGGCGACCCGTCGGTCTACGACGATGAACCACCGAGGAGTGTGAAGCTCGGGCTGTCCGTGGCCGGACTCACCGGATTGAGCCTCGTCGCACTGGTCCTCGTGATGCAGCTCTGATCGAAGAAACCGAGGTGGGCTACTCGTCGCCGACGCTCACTCGCCGATGAGCGCGCGAATCCGCTCGACGTAGTCGGCGAAGTCGGCGTCCGTCCGCTCGCGCGGTCGGTCAAGGTCGACGTCGACGACCTCGCGGACGCGTCCCGGATTGGCGGCCATGACGACCACGCGGTCGGCGAGCGTGACGGCTTCCTCCACGTCGTGGGTGACGAACAGGACCGTCTTCTCCGTCGCCGACCAGATGTCGAGCAGTTCGCCGTGGAGCATATCCCGCGTCTGGGCGTCGACGGCTCCGAACGGCTCGTCCATGAGCAGCAGTTCGGGGTCGACGGCGAGCGCGCGGGCGATGCCGACGCGCTGTTTCATCCCGCCCGACAGCTCCCGAGGGTAGGCGTCGCGGAACTCCGTCAGCCCGACGAGTTCGAGCAACTCGGCGACGCGCTCCGCGCGGTCGTCGCCGTCGACACCCTGCTCTTCCAGCCCGAAGGCGACGTTTTCGGCCACCGTTCGCCACGGGAACAGCCCGTACTCCTGAAAGACCATTCCCCTATCTGTGCCGGGACCGTCGACGGCGACGCCGTCGAGACGAACTGCGCCCGACGAGGGGGTTTCGAGACCCGCGATGGTCCGGAAGAGCGTCGTCTTCCCGCAGCCCGAGGGACCGACGAGACAGACGAACTCGCCGTCTCCGACGCTGAACGAGACGTCTTCGAGTGCTTGGACCGTCTGGCGGTCGGACTCGTAGCGCTTCCCCACGTCGTCGACGGAGACCTTTGCCTCGCTCATCTCAGGCCCTCCAGTCCAGGACGCGCGCTTCGACCTGTCGGAACAGGCCGTCGCTCACGAGGAAGACGATACTGATGACGAGCATGTAGGCAACTGAGACGTCCATCGCGAGGTTCTGCGCCGCGTTGAGGATCTGGTAGCCGACGCCGTTGCCGACGATGAGTTCGGCGGCGACGACGATCATCCAACACTGGCCGATGCTCGTCCGGATACCCGTCATGATCGACGGCGACGCCGCCGGGAGGACGACCTTCCGAATCATCGTCCAGTCGTCGTCGACGCCGAGGCTGGCGGCGACCTCTTTCAGGTCTTCCGAGACCCCTTCGACGCCCGAGTAGGCACTGTAGAAGTTGATCCAGAAGGAGCCGATGGCGACGATGAACGTCGCGCCGTTGTGGTTGACGCCGAGCCAGATGACGGCGAAACCGATCCACGCCAGCGGCGGAATCGGCCGCAGGACGCGCGTCACCGGCGTGAAGAAGCCGTCGACGCGGGCGTCCCAGCCCATCGCGACGCCGAGGGAGACGCCGAGCGTCGTCCCGATGAGCAGCCCCGGAATGTAGTGATAGAGGCTCTGGACGAGCTTCTCGACCAACCGCGTCGCGGGCACCTCGATTCCGGTGAACGGGACGCCGACGAGTGCCGGGGCGGTGAGTTCGACCCAGAACGCCGCGGCGACCTCGACCGGCGAGGGCAGGAGATACGTCGGCTGGAACAAGGCTGCAATGTACCAAACGAGGAGGAAGCTCCCGAAGCCGGCGACGCTCAGAAACGCCCGCTCGCGGACGGTCGCGAGCAGCCGCTCGAGCAGTGGCTCGTCGGCCGACGCGCCGACGGAGCCTGCGATACTGTAGCTGTCCTTCTCGCTCATAGAGAGTCGTAGATGCCGTAGTCGAACAGCTCGTCGATGGTCAGTTCAGCCTCGGTCTTGCCGAGGCGGTGGGCGTACTCGGCGAAGATTTCGGCTCCGCCCTCGATCTCGTGGGGATCCGAGATGAAGTCCGACGCCTTGGAATCGAGCGCGGCGCGGGCCGTCTCGACCGGCAGCGACGACTCGCCGATGACGGTGCTAGCGTGCTGGGCGGCCGTGTCGGGGTTGTCGGCGACGAACTGCGTCGCGCGCTGGTGCTGGCGGACGAACTCGGTGGCGACCTCGCGGTTCTCCTGGCGGACGCGGTCGTGCATCAGCGTCACGGCGGCGGGCTGGCCGGGCATGAAGTCACCGGCCCACGCGATGGACTGGTACGGCGCGTCGTTGGCCTCGACGACCGTCGGAATCGGCTCCATGATGCTCGTCCCGTCGACCTGCCCCGAGAGCAGTGCCTGCTGGACCGCGGAGGCCCCGCCGAGACCCTTGATGTTGACGTCGTTCTCGGGGTCGAGTCCGAGCGTGTTCTCGATCCAGTAGCGCAGCAGGATGTCCGGGACGCTGCCCGGCGGATAGGTGCCGAAGGTGAATTTCTTCCCTTTCTCGGCCTCCCAGGTCTCGAAGGCGGCCTTCCCCTCGGCCTCCCACATCGCGGCGAACTCGTCGGACGCGAGAATCTTCATCGCGTTTTTGATGTTCGCGGCGGTGATCTGCGCCGGGATGCCCTTGTCGACGACGATCATCGCCGGGACGACGCCGAACATCATCACGTCGAAGTCGCCCGTCGCGGAGGCCTGGACGATGCTCGGCCCGTCTGAGAACAGTTTGCCCGTCACGTCGACCGGCAGTTCGTCGAAGTAGCCCTCCTCCTGCATCACGAAATACTGGATGTCCGGGTAGATGGGCATATACGCGACGTTGAGTTCGTCGAGCTCACTTCCGGAGCCGCCGCCTATCGCACCTGTGCAGCCAGCAAGCCCGGCCGCTCCGGCGACACCGGTCGCCTGCAAGAATCGTCGTCGAGAGTACGCACCGCTGATACGTCGGTCAGTCATTACTGTCGCTATGCGGTCGACACTTAATCCGTAGTCGCCACCGGTAACCGTGAGTGGAAGGCTGTTGCCCCCCGGAAACGCGGATTCCGAACGTCTCTGGCACCGCAACGCGTGAAATCCACCGTTCTGTCTGCCACGTTCGTCATAGATAGCGGCAGCAAGTTCTGCAATCGGACAGTGTTGCTGACGGCCGGATGAAACGTCACGGACGAAACGTCACCCGTGTCCTCGTTTCACAGGTGGTAAGAACTATCTCGGCAGCGAACACCCAGTAGGACATGACCGAGTTCTCCAGGCGAGTCGAGCAGATCTCTATCAGCGGTATCCGCGAAGTGTTCGAGGCGGCGGGTGCGGACGCCATCAACCTCGGGCTGGGGCAGCCGGACTTCCCCGCCCCGGAGCACGCCCGACAGGCGGCCGTCGACGCCATCCAGGCGGGCGAGGCCGACGCCTACACGGGCAACAAGGGCCGCGACGACCTGCGAGAGGCCATCTCGACGCGCTACCACGAGGACATGGACCTCGACGTCGACCCCGACGACATCATCACGACCGCAGGCGGCAGCGAGGCACTACATCTCGCGATGGAGGCACACGTCGACGAGGGACAAGAAGTCATCTTCCCCGACCCCGGCTTCGTCGCCTACGACGCGCTGACCAAGATCGCGGGCGGGACACCCGTTCCCGTCCCCCTGCGCGAGGACCTGACCATCGACCCCGAGGCCATCGAGGAGGCCATCACCGAGGACACCGCGGCCTTCGTCGTCAACAGCCCCGGCAACCCGACGGGCGCAGTTTCCCCCCGTGAGGACGTCGAGGAGTTCGCTCGCATCGCCGACGAACACGACGTGCTCTGCATCTCCGACGAGGTCTACCAGTATTTCGTCTTCGACGGCGAGCACTACTCGCCGATGCAGTTCGCCGAGTCGGACAACGTCGTCGTCGTCAACGGCTGTTCGAAGGCCTACTCGATGACCGGCTGGCGGCTCGGCTGGGTCACGGCTTCCTCGCGTCGCATCAGCCGGATGCTCCGCGTCCACCAGTACATCCAAGCCTGCACATCCGCACCCGCGCAGTTCGCCGCCGAGGCCGCCCTCTCCGGGCCGCAGGACGTCGTCGGCGAGATGAGCGACACCTTCGAGGAACGCCGCGACCTCGTCGTCGACGGGCTCGAAGACATGGGGCTTGAGGTACCGACCCCGAAGGGCGCGTTCTACGTGATGCCGAAGGTGCCCGACGGCTGGGTCGACGAGTGTATCTCCCGCGGCGTCGTCGTCGTCCCCGGCGAGGCCTTCGGCGAACACGGCGAGGGCTACGCGCGTCTCTCCTACGCGACGAGCACCGAGGAGTTGGAGGAGGCACTGGACATCATGCGCGAAGCGACCGAAGCGGTCCAGTAGTCGGTCGCAGTCGACGGGTCAGCGGCTCTCCACAAGCGTTTTTTCCGCGGCTTCTGACGGCCAACTATGGCCCTCCCCACGCTTCCGGTTCCGCTCGACTACGTCTTCCTCGTCGGCTGGCCGCTGCTCTTGGTTCTCGCGTACCGCCGCTACCGACGGGGCGAGCTCCCGCGGCAGCAGCTGTACGCCCTCGGTGCGTCGGCGGGTCTGGCGACCGGCAGCAGTCTCGTCGAACGCTCCGACTCGATGCAGCGACCGCTCGATGTGGTGCTAGAGGGAACGGGTCTCTTCGTCGTCTTCCTCGGCCTGCTCGCCGCCGTCGGTTGGTGGCGGCGGTGGCGGGGCGACAGCGACAAAGGCCCATAGAAGAACCGACCGGAGCACACCACGTTTCCGCTGAAATATCCCGATTGTTCAGGTTCCGTTCAGGTCGTCCTCACGCAGTCGTCCGGTTACCCAGTGCCTCGTCGGCCCACTCGGGCTGGGCGACCGTCTCGACGCTCGTCGCGGTCAGTTCGTAGTGGAGGTCGACCGTCTGCGTCCCCTGTCCGCTCTCGACGACAGCGTACTGCCGCGCCGAGTGAATCCGGCCTTCGCTGTCGACGACGACCGTCGCGTTGTACTCGGTCACGCCCTGGAGGCTCGCGTTGGCCTCCGTCGCAGTCAGCGTGATGAGCGTCTCCTCGCCGGAGCGGTCGACACCGGAGACCGAGAAGTTACTCGCGCCGACGATCTGCCGGAGATACTGGTCGTCGGGGGCGTAGAGCTGGCCCTCGCCGGGTCGCTGGTCGAAGGCGGCGTACTGCGTCTGCTCACCGGCCGAGAAGCGAGCGAGCGTCGTCGTGTCGTTCCACCAGTAGGCGACCGTCTGCGACTGGTTCCCCCCGGCTTGGGCACTCCGAACGTCGGCGGTGACGAACGCCGGACGGCCGCCCGGCTCCGCACGGCTGGTCTGCGTCAGGTTCGTCTCGTAGGCCGTCGACGTCTCGCTGTCGTTGACGTTGACCGAGCCGGCGAGACCGACGCGGTACGCGTAGCCGGACTCGTTCAGCGCGGCACTGTGGGCGTCGACGAGCGTCGACGCGTTGTCGACGCCGTCCTGGGATACGCCCGGCGGCAGCTCTTCTTCGGTCGGTTCGTCGGGGCTGCTCAACTGACTCGCGCCCGAACAGCCCGCCAACACGAGGAGGCTCGCGAGGAGGACCGGGAGGGCGACTCGTCTGAGTTCCATTCGTCTCCGCGTTTCGGACAGCGTCGTAAGTGCCTTCGGAGACGCGGCTGGCCGTGGGTAGCGATACCAAAACGGTGGCCGGTGGCGTGTCAGTCCGCAATCGACGGCTCGGGGTCGCGTTCGACCTCCTCGTTCATCAGCGCGATGAGGTTCGAGTAGGGGACGAACGCGAGCAGTTCGTCCTCGTCGTTGTAGAGGTCGACCCCGTACTCGGTCAGCTCGTAACGCTCACACTCGATGTCGCCGTCGGGGAAATGCGCACGGAACATATCCGAGTGTAGTCACCGAGACGGCATGAATGTGGTGCACGGTACCAAGGATCAGGCTACTTCGCCGAGCTGACGATCTTGATGACGTCGCCCTCGTCCAGTTCGTAGTCGTCGGAGATTCGGCGGCTGGATTTGGCGTTGACCGCGTGGATGTAGCCCTCGCCGATGTCCGAGTGGACGGCGAAGGCGAGGTCTTTCGGCGTCGACCCCCGCGGGAGGAGGAAGGCGTCGGGCAGCACGTTGCCCGTGCCGTCGGTCCACTTCGACTCGTTTTGGACCGGGAACGCCGTGAGATGGTCGAGCAGGTCGTAGACCGCAGTGTCGAGTGCCTCCTGGACGCCCGTGCCGCCGTATTCGGCCATGACGTCGCGGATCTGTTCGAGACCTTTCTGTTGGGCACCGCTGAGGTCACCCGTAATCTCGAAGTCCGGGTCGCCGGGGTCGTAGTCGACGACGCCCGCCTCGACCGCCTTGCGGAGCGCGAGTTCGCCGTCGGCCGTCGCCGGGATGACCGGCTTGCCCGTCTCCCGGAGGCGTTCGATGTTCTCTGCGGGGGCGATGTCGGCCTTGTTGGCGACGAGGATGATAGGTTTCGTCCGCGCGCGGATGTCGCGGGCGAGGCGTTCGCGGTCCTCGTCGGTCCACGCCATCGGGCTGTCGGGATACTCCAGGTCGCGGAGGCTGGCGGCGACCTCGTGCTCGGTCGCGCCGAAACCGGTCAGCAGTTCGGTCAGCGTGTCGTCGAGGTCGAAGTCCGGCGAGCGGGACTTTCGCTCGACGGACTCCCAGTTGCGGGTGATGATGCCCGCGAGCCACTGGTCCATCTCCTCCTCGATGAAGTCGACCTCCTCGACGGGGTCGTAGGTGCCGACCTCGACCGGTTCGCCCTCCTCGTTCGTGCCGCCGGAGGCGTCGACGACGTTGACGATGACGTCGGCGTTCGTCAGCGCGTCGAGGAACTGGTTGCCGAGACCGCGACCCTCGTGCGCGCCGGGGACGAGGCCGGCGACGTCGAGCAGTTCGACGGCGACGTAGCGTTTGCCGTCGTGGCAGTCGTCGTTGCCGCAGCGTTCTTCGCGTTCGAGACAGGGACAGTCGGTACGGACGTAGGTCACCCCGCGGTTGGGGTCGATGGTCGTGAACGGGTAGTTACCGACGTCGACGTCGGCCATCGTCGCCGCTTTGTAGAACGTGGACTTGCCCGCGTTCGGCTTCCCCGCGAGCGCGATAGATAACATAGCTCTCATTTTACCCGACCGGGAAAACTGCCTTTCGGTCCGGGAGAGCCGTCAGACGTCGAGAAGTTCGCCGACCGTCGACCGCAAGTCACCGTTGCCCGCGTAGGCGACGGCCATCTCGTGGACCGTGAAGTGGGCGTGAAACGGCGCGTCGTGGCAGGCGGCGTAGAGCGAGAGCCAGTCGTTGAGCGCGCGTTCGAGCAGTGACTGCTCGACCGGTGTCAGCCGCTCGCCGTCGGTCTTTCTGACGTCGATGTAGAGTTCGACGATGGGTTCGACGCCAGCCGACAGACACCGCTCGGGGTCGCCCGTCTCCGGGTCGAACTCTTCGGCGTCCTGCTGTGAGCGGTCGACCAACCGTGCGACTTCGGGCCAGTGGCCTGACCGACTCACGCGCCGCCCTCCCTGCCAGCCGTTCGCATACGCTATTCGCTACCGTTCGAGCAAGTGAATATAAAGACCGTTGGTTTCCGTCACTCGATTTCGCGGTTCGGGTTCTGCCGGACGAGTCGCATCTCGCCGCTGGCACGGACGGTCCCGTCGACGGTCGCACCCTCGTGAATCGTCAGGTCCGTACAGGAGACGTCTCCGAGGACCCGTGCGCCGTCCTCGACGGTGACCGCCCCGTTACGGGTCGTCACGTCGCCGTGGACGCGCGTACCCGAGCCGACGGTGATGTCGCCGCGGGCGCGGAGACTGCCGAAGATGTTGTTGTCCTCGCCGACGTCGATCTCCGAGGCGCGGATGTTGCCGTGGAGCCGACAGCCATCGCCGACGGTCGCCGGCGTCGAGACGCGCCAGGCGTCGTCCGAGACGCTGCCGCCGCGCGGGACGACGAGCGGGGCGCGGACCTCCTCGTCGTCGTCGCCGAGTGCCGACGCGAGTTCGTCGGCCGCGTCCTTCTCGCCGAGTCGGAGGAGCTGCGAGAGGACGATGAAGTAGAAGACGAGCGTCGGTACCGGGTTGCGGATGACGATCCAGCCGTTGGCCTCGAAGCCCTCGGCGATGTCGACGTCGTCGCCGATGTCCAAATCGCCGGAGACCATGAGGCGGCCGTCGATAGAGACGCGCTCGCCGAGGTAGGCGTCGGCACCGACGAGGACGTTGCCAGCGACCGAACACCAGACGTCGAGTCGGCAGTCACCCTCGGCCTCGATGCCGCCACCGAACTGGACGCGCTCGCCCGCGATGACGTTACGGCCGCGGACGCCGAACTCGACGGTCCCCTGGCCGCCGACGATGACGTCGCCGTCGGTCACGAGGTCGTGTTCCTCGACGGTCGTCCCGTCGGGGATGCGCAGTTCGTCGAGAGGGTCCTGACCGAGTGACACAGAGCGAACCTGTGCGTCGGAGCTATTAAACGGCGCGCAAGACGTCCGTCTGACGCTACCGTCCGACGCTGGGCGACCCCCTTCGGGGACCGACGAGCGGGGCCGGACAGCTCGCGAGTCGCTGGTGATGGCCTTTTATATCACGGTGTGCAAAGAGCGCGTATGACTGCTCTCTCTTTCGACGACGACGGCGTCGACGTGGTCTACGAAGGCACCGAGTTCCGACTGGAGAAGGTGCTCATCGAGGAGGCAACCCAGAAATCCTACCCCGACGTCACCGACCACGACGTGCTGAAGATGGTCGAGAAGAACCCCGAACTGACCGGCGAGCCGCGACGGATTCAGGACATCCTGAAGTAACTGAAGAGACCCGCCCGCGGACTTTTTGTGCAGTCCGACCTGACATTCGAACAGAGAAATCAATGAGCGAACACAAGCGGGCGGGGTTGAACGAACGTGAGCGCGAGCGGTTACTGGATCGACTGTCCCGCGGCAGCACGAGCGTCGGTGGGAGCGTCCCCGACACCGTCGACGTACAGGGCACGGAGGTGCCACTCCGGGAGTTCGTCTTCGAAATCAAGGACTTCGACGCCGTCCCCGAAGCTGAGCGCGAACGAGCCGACGAGATGGTCACGGCGTTGAGACGCGAACGGCTCCAACGACGGAACCGCCTCGCGAGCGACGACGACCTGACCGCTGCGGAGGGCGAGCAACTCGTCGAGAGCATCGTCGGTCTCGACCGCGCCATCAACCCCCTGGACTCGCTGGACGCACGCGGGTTCGAGGAGCAGGCCCGCGAGCAGTGGCTCGACGAACAGAAGCGCTGGTCGGCGTTCCTCCATCGGATTCTCTAACCTCGCGGCGACGTCTTCGGCCGTTCTCGTCCATCTTACCTCTCCGGACAGATTTCTGAAGAGCTATCTGAATATATGTCTGTAAATCTTTGCAGACATCTTTCCATAGTATCGCAATCAGGGGCTGTGCTCGGTCAACCACACGCATCTCCGCGGCCCAAAGCGGCTTACCGACGGTGGCCGAAGCGGTCGGCCGTGTACGACCACGGAGTGACACGTCGATGACCGACGACGGCGTCCACGTCGAGTTGGCGGCGCGGCCGACGCGGGACTGCCCGGCCGCCGCACTCGCTCGCGACTACCCCGTCCGCGGGTTCGTCGACGGCGATGCGGGCAACGCCCCGCAGGTCGTCGTCGAGGCGTCGGCCGATGCGGACCTCGGTGAGCGGGCGGGCGTGACACCGGTTCTCGCAGCCGACGGCACCGTCGTCTGTCGCGTCCCCGCGCTCGCCGAGTCGGAGCCCGCTGGCTGCGACCACGGCCACTGTCTCTTTCGCGGACTCGGCTTTCTGCCCGTCCAACCCTACCGACGACAGTGGGTCGACGGCCGACTCCAGCTGAGTATCGCAGCGACCGACCGAGGGGCCGTCGCCGAGAGCGTCGCCCGGCTCGACGAGGCAGGGTTCGAGACGACGACGGAGCGGATCGTCCACAGCGACGCCCGCGCCGGAAGCGATACCGCCGTCGTCGACCTCGACACGCTGACCGACCGCCAGCGCGAGGTCGCCGACCTCGCCGCCGACTGCGGCTACTTCAGTTCCGACAGCCCCCCGGCAGACGACCTCGCAAGCAAACTTGGAATCAGCCGGGGAACCTTCTCGGGCCATCTCCGTGCCGCCGAGGCGACGCTGTTCGCGCAGGTGTTTGGCAACGAGAGTCGTGAGAACGACACTCACGATAGCGACGACGACACTTGAAAGGCCGAATAATTAGGCAGCAGCCCTACCCGAAAGGCGCGCCCAGCAAGGGGTGGAGGCAAACCCAATGAGCGACCGCACAGACGTCAGTCGTCGAGGTGTACTGAAGGGAATCGGTGCAGCCGTCGCGACCGCCGGACTCTCCGGTGTCGGAGCCGCGGCAAGCTCGGACGACAGCCCGTGGCACGTCGCGGAGACGCCGACCGGGAACACCCTCCACGACGTCGAGCCGACCGTCGGCGGTGCCTACGCCGTCGGCGGCGGTGGCGTCGTCATCGAGCAGGGGGCCGAAGGCTGGACGAAGACGCTCGACGGCGGCCCGACCGGCAACGGCAACAGCCTCTACGGGGCCGCGACGACCGACGAGGGACGGACGCTCTGGATGGTCGGGTCCAGCGGAGCCATCGGCGAGTACGACGTCGAGACGGGCAACCTGAACGACCACTCCGCCCCGATGGACGTCACGAACAACTTCAACGACGTCGCCGTCACCGGGCCCGCGGGCGACGCCAACGTCTACGTCGCCGGCGACTCCGGGAAGATCTACTACAGCTTCGAGAACGGCGAGACGGGCACCTGGGACTACGTGACGCCGGGCAGCGGCGCGGCACTCCCCGCCATCGACTTCCACGGTCACCGGGCAGGCCACGTCGTCGACACCAACGGCAAGGTCTTCGCCACCGACGACGGCGCGACCTGGGAAGCCATCGGCATCGGCGACGCCAACGTCAACTTCTACGGCGTCGACAGCGACGCCGCGGACGACGTCACGGTCGTCGGCGGGGGCGGGATGGTCTTCCGCTACGACGGCGCGCAGTGGACGCCGACCGACCTCGGCGACAAGTCGCTTCGAGCCGTGGCCTACGACGACGGCGACGGCTACACCGTCGGCGGCGGCGGGGCCGTCTTCGACGCTACCGGCGGCCGCTGGGACCGCGAGCAGACGCCGAGCGGCGGGAACTTGAAAGACGTCGCCGCCGGTGACGAGATGATGGAGTTCGACGGCGAGGGTATCGTCGTCGGCGACGCCGTCGCCGTCGGCGCGGGCGGGCTGGTCCTCGAACAGTAAGCCGGTCCACGCAGCCCGGCGACCGATCTGATAGGCTACGGAGTCGCGTCGCTCAAACAGCTATTTGACTCACAGTCAACACTTTTTGCGAGCCGTGTGACCGTCCACACGCGATGCGAACGCACTCCCCGCATCGGTTCGTCGCTGCACTGCTCGCGCTGAGTCTCGTCGCCGTCGGCGGGGCAGCAGCGCTCACGGCCACCCCGGCCGGCAGTGCGGATGCAGCGGACCTCCAATCGGTTCAGTCGCAACGCTCACAGATGCAGGTAAACGCCTCCTTCGACGTCCAAGGTGACGCTGTCCGGCTCCCAGCGGTCGAGAACGCGACCGTCACTGGCCAGACGAATCTCTCGGCCGGGACCGAGGTGACGCTCCGGCTCCAGTCCGCCGGCGACGCCGAAAACCCGTTCCTGAAGTCGACGACGGCCACTGTCACCGAAGACGGCAGCTTCCGGGCGACAGTGAACCTCTCGAACGTCGAACCGTCGACCGACGCCGAACTGACGCTCCAGACGGCGGACGCCGGGACCGTTGCCGAAGCCGACGCACAGGTCGTCGCGGCCGACGCGACGACCGACTCGGAGACCGCGACCACCTCACCCGGCTTCGGTCTCGTCGCGGGCGGCTGTGCCCTGCTCGGTGCAGCCCTGCTCGCACGTCGTGACTGACGTCAGAACGAGAACCGCTCTTCGAGACAGACTTTGACGATAGACTTCGCGATCTCCGCCCCACCCTGAATCGGGTCGAGCTTCGTCTCTCCAGCGCGCTCACGGTAGGCGATTGGTACTTCCTTCACCTCGTAGTCGCGCATCACCGGCCGGATCAGCAGCTCCGCCGAGAGGCCCGTGTTCTCGGTCCACTCGATGTCGTGGAGGAGTTCGCGCCGGTAGGCGCGCATCCCCGTCGTCGTGTCGTGGACGCGCGTGCCCATCAGGACGCTCGCGATGGCCGCGAAGGTCGCGTTCCCGAAGCGGTTGAAGGCGGGCATCGCCTCCGCGCCGTGGTAGAGCCGGTCGCCGCTGACGACGTCCGCGCCGGCGTTGATTTCCTCCAAGAACTCCGGGAGCTGTTCCATCGGGTAGGTGTCGTCACAGTCTGTCGTGACGACGACCGGGCGATTGGGCGTCAGGACAGCCTCGCGGACGGCGACGCCGTAGCCCTGCGGCTGCTGGCGGACAACCGTTGCGCCGTGCTCGCGGGCGATTTCGGGGGTTCGGTCCGAGGAGCCGTCGACACAGACGACTTCCGCCTTCCCGTCGGTGACCTCGTCGATGTCCGAGAGGACCGTCCCGATGGCCTCCTCCTCGTTGTACGTGCCCATGACGACCGCGAGGTCGTCGAACGTGTAGCTCATACAGCGTCATTTTCGGCAGCCGTACTTGAGCTTTTAGGTTCGCCAAAAGTAGCCGAAATCGGTCGGCTGAGCGGTTACTTTGTCGTCACGAACGTTTCGTCGTGCAGTGACTCGCTGACGAGGTCCATGAGCGTCTGGAGGTTCTCGGTGTCTTCGCGGTTGTAGGAGACGAGCGTGTCGAGGGCAGTCTCGTCGCCGCGTTCGTACTGATGCCAGAGGCGAACCGCGTCCCGCCCCGAGATGTCCGGGCGGTCGCGGTCGATGCCGACGTCCTGCTCGATCTGCTTCAGTCCCCCAGAGAGGCCCAGTTGCTTGCAGGGATACATCAGGTCAATGTGGGGGACGTCGATTTCGAGGTCGAACGACTGTTCGAGGAAGGGGACGTCGAAGCGTTTGCCGTTGAACGTCGCGATGAGGTCCGCGGGAGCGAACTGTTCGCGGAGCGCGCCCGCAGTGAGGTTGTCTCCCTGCACGAGCGTCGTCGTCTCGCCGTCGCGGTAGAACGTGACCGTCGTGACGTCGTTGCGGCTGGCGTCGAGACCGGTCGTCTCGATGTCGAAGAAACACGTCGAGTCGCGGAAGTTCTCGTAGAGCCGCCAGCGTTCGTTGCTGGGAAAGCTCTCGTCGAAGAAGCGGGCGTCGCCGTCGGCGAGATGGGGACCTGCCTCGTCGACGAACTCGAAGATACGGTCGGCTGTCGTCGGGCCGACGACCGAGCCGTCGAAATCGTCCCAGTGGGTGATACCGTGTTCCCAGAGGCGGCGTTCGGTCTTCGCGCCGACGCCGCGGACCGGGATGAAGCTGTTCTCGATTCGCACGTCTGCAGTGGGCCGCCGGACGAACCTAAAGCCCTCGTAACTCGTTCGGCCACTCCGCCCGCACAGGCGTCGCCGCTCTCGGCGGTTTCATGTGGGCCGCCTACACAGGCCACTCTATGACTGACGACTCCGAGGCCAGCCGTCGGCTGTGGCTCGTCGCCATCTCGTGGTTCGTCGCCGTCGACGCGCTCGGCTTCCAGCTCCGCGGGGCACTGCTCCCCGAACTCCAACGGGAGTTCACCGTCTCGGAGAGCCTCCTCGGCCTCGTCGCACCTGCAGGCACACTCGGCTTTCTCGTCGTGCTGCTCGTCTTCGGTGCCGTCGCCGGACGGGTCGACCTCCGGAAGACGATGCTGGCGGGTGTGGTCTCGGTCGGCCTCGCCATCGCGACAATCGGCTTCGCGCCGACGTTCGGGGTCTTCCTCGTCGCGCTGCTCGTCCGCGGGATTCTTACGGGGCTGTTCCGCGGCGTCGACCGCCCGGTGTTGAGTCACCTCTACCCTGACGCACGAGGCCGCGTGTTCAACCTCTACGACCTCGCGTGGGCCGCTGGTGCGAGTGCCGGGCCCGTGCTCGCAATCGTCGCGCTTCGCCTCGGCAACTGGCGGTACGCCTACGCACTGCTCGCGGTGAGCCTGATTCCGGTCGCGCTCATCATCCTCCGGCTGGACCTCGACGACATCGCCGGCAACGAACGGCCGCTCCGTCGTGATGAGCTCGCGGCGCTCCTCCGGCGACCCGAGATTCTCGGTGCCGCCGCAGTGATGATGCTCTCGGGCGGCATCGAAGGCGGGTTGTTCACCTGGCTTCCCTACTACGCCACCCAGACGCTCCCACAGGACGTGGCGAGTCTCACCCTCTCGGTGTTCCTCGTGGCCTACGTCCCCGCCCGCTTGCTCTACAGCCGACTCGCCGAGCGGGTGGGCTATCTCCCGCTGGTCATCACGCTGACGGCACTGGCGATCCCGGTCGCTGCAATCACTTTCCGATATCTCGACGGATACGCGTTCGTCGCCGGCATCGCCGTCTTCGGCTTCCTCTGGGCAGGAGTGTTTCCGACGGTCGCCGCGTTCAGCATCGAAGCTGCCCCCGCCTACAGCGGCCCGGTCAACGCCGTCGCGACGGGCGCGACGTATCTCGGGACCGGACTCGTCCCGGTCGTCATGGGTGTCGTCGCCGACGAGTTCGACATCGGCCTGTCGATGCAGCTCTTGACCGTCCTCGTCGTCGGTACCGTCCTCCTCCTGCTCGCGACGAAGTCGGCCACCGCAGCCGCACGTGCAGGGTCGACGAGGAGCGACGCCTGACTCCCCGACCGCAGGCTTATGCCGACGCCGTCCGACTCTCAGCTATGTGCGGACGGTACACGCTGTTCACCCGACAGGATGTCCTCGAAGACCGGTTCGACGCCCACGCCGCCGAGCCGATGGAGCCACGGTACAACTGCGCGCCGGGCCAGCGACTCCCGGTCGTCACGGGTGACGACCCCGACACGATTCAGACGCTGAAGTGGGGACTCGTCCCGTCGTGGGCGGAGAGTGAGTCGGTCGGTAACAAACTCATCAACGCCCGGGCGGAGACTGTCCGCGAGAAGCGGAGTTTCGCCGACGCGTACGAACAGCGGCGGTGCCTCGTCCTCGCCGACGGCTTCTACGAGTGGGTCGAAGAGAGCGGGAACAAACAGCCCTACCGCGTCGCGTTCGCCGACGACCGCCCCTTCGCGATGGCCGGACTCTGGGAGCGGTGGACGCCGCCACAGAAACAGACCGGTCTCGCCGACTTCGGTGGCGGGGCGACGCCCGACAGAGACCCCGACCCCGTCGAGACGTTCACCGTCATCACGACCGAGCCGAACGACCTCATCTCGACGCTCCACCACCGGATGGCCGTCGTCCTCGACGAGAGCGAGGAGAAGGCGTGGCTCACGGGCGACGCCGACGAAGTCGAATCCCTGTTGGACCCGTACCCGGACGACGCAATGGAGACCTATCCGGTCTCGACGCGAGTTAACAGCCCGGCCAACGACGGCCCGGAACTCATCGAAGAAGTCGAATCGTCAGCGTAAGAGGCGAGAGCGTTCAGATTTTGCCGAAAACGTTGCTGTCGAGAGACACAGCCAGCGGCCGAGATTCCATATAGCGATATGTGGTTTGTGTGTCGGCCGGTCGACGGAGGGGAACACTCACGTTATCAGATGAATGTCAAAAAATGGAGAAATGAGGGGTGTGCACGAGCTGAGTCGAAGCTCAGCAAAGAGGCCACGGACACTGCGGCTGGACAGTGCCGTTCGTATCGTGGCCCAACCTGTCTTCGGGACGGCTCGCCCTGGAATCGTTCGGAAACCCGGTTTGAACGCTGTGGACGGACTGGTCCGACAGACTAACAGAGGACAACCCATCTCGACGACGTGACTCCGGGGGTAAAGGGCATCAGGACTCCCCTCGAGGGGATTACTCCAAAAGCGAGTAGATGTTGGCTTCGTAGGTCTCTCGGACCTTGTCCCCCCAGTTGTGGGTGTAGGTGTCGATGATGTCGTCGGCGACGTCGCCGCGAAGATACTTGACGATACCACGGTCACCCGTCCGGTCACGGAGATGCGTCGTGAAGAAGTGCCGGAAGTAGTGGGGAGTGACGTTCTCGCTCGCCCCGCCGCCGGTTCGGTACCAGCCCCGTTCGCGGGCGTGGGTCTCGACGATGTGACGGACAGCTTCGGGGTCGAGTCGTTCCCCCCAGCCTTCGGAGGTCCCGAGGAACAGCGGTTCGGCCGGGGAGACCGCATCGGGGCGAATCGCTAGCCAGCGGACGAGTACCCGCTTCAGCTCTGCGTCGATGGGTACGACCGTCGCACGTTTTCGTTTGTTCGACGCCGTTCGTTCTTCACCGTTCGACGTCTCACCGAAGGAGGGCTCGGGTGAGACGAAGATCGAGTCGGGGCGTCCGTCGAGTTCGCCGCGAGAGCCGAGATCGTACGCCTCGTTCGCATCGGAATCCGAGAGTGCGACGTCCCGAAGGTCGAGGTTACAGGCCTCACCCACACGCATTCCGGTCTTCAACAGGGTGACGACGACAGCACGATGAAGCGGGTGGGTGAGCTCCGCGACGAAGGTTCGCATCGTCGGGACGTCGATCTCCCGTCGAGTCGGATCCTTGTCGATTGTCTCGTCCATCTCTTCCATGACGAGCGTCATCGGGTTCGACTCGAAGACGCCGACCTGTGTCATATAGGCGTAGAAGCGGTGGAGGTAGGCCGCGTAGGTGGCGACCGTGCTCGGTTCGACGTCGCCGCGGAGGGTGTGAACCCACGCCATACAGTGCCGGTGGGTGGCATCCACCGGCTGAATCGACCGGCCGAAGGGGTTCTCGTCGGCGTCCGCGAGAAACGACTCGAATCGGCGGAGGACCCGTTCGTACGACTGCCGCGTCCGTTCGGTCTTTCCGTGGAAGACGAGGTCCTGCAGAAAGTAGCCGACCGGGTCGTCGGGATCGTCGCCGGTGGTCGTCTCAGTTGCCATCGTTCACCAGCGTATACCCCCCGTGTCGGCCACTGTACCGAATCCGGTTCTCTCCTTGCAGCTCACCGAGCGCGTCGTCGAGTCGGTCTTCCAAGTCGTCGGCGAGCGCGTCGACAAGTTGGTCCCACGACATGAACTCGTTCGATTCGAGCGTCGAGAGGAGGCGTGTTTCGAGGCCGTGACCCCCAGGGTCTACGGGGTCAGAACCACCCTCCTCGTCACCGAGATCGAACCCCTTTCGACCGGCCTGCACCATCGTTCGTACGAACTCGCTTTGGCTCATTCCGAGTTCGTCGGCGTGGTCGCGCCACTCGTCTTTTTGATACGTGGGGACGTACGTCCTGACAGCAGCCCGACTCGTGTCCTGGCTCTCGCCCATGGACGAGGGTCGGAGGCCACCCACTTTACTGTGTCCCCATCCATCCGGATAAACTCACTTATCCGGAATCTCAAGACTGCTTGGTGGCGGAATTGTGGGAATACAATTTCGTATTAGTCTTCTAAGTGCCCTGTAATTCAGCATAGAAAACCCAAGTTCCCACGTAGGTCTACTATTTCGGATAAGTAAACACGGCCAGTTCCGTTGTCGCAGAGTTGCGAGTAGTGTGTCGACTCGGGAGTACCAATCGATTGGAAGAGAGAACCGAAACACGAGCAGTCGAGAGCGGCTACTCGGAGAAACTGAACTGGATGTTTTCGAGACCGAAGCCCAGCGACTTCGCGGCCGCGTCGTAATCCTCTGCGTGGGCAAGCCCCGTCCGGAGGATGATCTCCAACGCATCCGTCTCTGAGAGGTTCTCGTCGTCGTACTGTTTGACGAGTTCCGACACCGCATCCTGGAGTTCGAACCGTGTCTCTTTCAGCAGCTGGAACTGCTTTTGCTGGCGGTCGTCGGTGACTTTCGAACGGGCCATCGCGTAGGGTAATCCGCCACGAGTTACCAGGTCGAGCGCGCCGGACTCGCTGGAAACGGAGTCGTTGGCGTCAGTAGACCCGGTTTCGGTTTCGGCCGAGGAAGTTGCCTCCTCTGTCGACGTCGGCTCGGACGTGTCGTCCGACTCACTCTCTCCGTTCGAGACGGCAGGCGAGTCGGCGTTTTTGAACGGGCTCGCCGAGTAGTCGGGGTCGCTGCCAGAGGCGTACTTGTCGTCGCGGGCCATCAGTGTGCGACCTCCGGTTCGGCGTCGACTGCATCGAGCGGTTTCCCTTCGACGAGGTCTGCGACGCCGTTGAAGGAGTCGAGAACGTCGAGTTGGTAGTCACGCAGTTCGTACTCGTCGTGATAGCGGAAGACGCTCATCCCCTCTCCCCAGGCGTCGCTGATCTTGCTCCGTTTGTAGACGACGAAGGGCGTGATGAGCCGGTCGCTGGCTTCGAGTTCCGCGAACACCTCCTGTTGCTTGTTTGTCTGGCGTTTGCGGACGCGGTTGGGGACGATGCCGAGAATCGAAAAGGAGACGTCGACACCGGGAATCCGGTCGAAACCACGCTCCATGGCGGCGAGTTCCTCTTCCAGTCCGCCGATGGCGGCGATTCCTTTGTCGGTCATCTCGGCGGGAGCGACCACGTTCTGCGTGGCGACCATCGCGTTCGAGACGAGCGTTCCCGTCGTCGCCGGTGGGTCGACGAGGACGTAATCGTACCGTTCGGTGAGATCGGCCATCTCGTGGTGGAGCAGCCAATGCTTGCTCCCAGAGTCGAGACCGTCGGCGGCTTCGACCTTCGACTCGATGTTTGCGAGGTCGTTGTGCGTCGGAATCAGGTCGAACTCTTGGGTCTCGATGACGATCTCGTGCAGACGCTGTTCGTCGTCGACGAGGAGTTCGGCGATGTTCTCGTAGTCGTCGCGGCTGGCCCACTCGCCGTAACCCATGTGGTCGGTCATCCCGGCGTTCTGCGGGTCGAAGTCGATTGCGAGCACGTCGTATCCGCGGCGAGAGAGCGCGGCAGCGGTGTTGACGGTGAACGTCGTCTTCCCCGTCCCCCCCGCTTCCGTCCAAAAGGTAACTGCCTTCGGCATGGTTCACCCTGGGTGACACTCCGCAATAAAGACACGTCAGACGTACGGTAGACACAGCCACCGAACAGGCACACTAACAGATGAACGACCCACACAAAGAACAAATACACGAGTGTGCCAGACAACTAAATGTGTGTCTAAATATATAGATAGTTACTTAGACAAACTTTCTATATGATGAGTGGACAGTCGTAGTGGAACACGCCAATCAAGCCACGAACGTCCAGTCCAGAGTGGCTCGGAGGCTTCGACGGCTGTGGCAGACAGGATGGGCCGTAGGATCGCTGCGTCCAACGCAAAGGGCTGGGAAACCGAACCTGGGTGGAAGGCCACGGATTCCGTCAGTCGGTGAGAGTTCGCTGTGACGGCTTCGTGTGCAGACAACGGCGAACGCTCACCCCTCGAATCACCCGAAGAAACGGTACACCTCCAACCGGTTGATCGAGTGAGCAACATTGAGGGCGGCCGCCCACCAACACGTAAATCTCATGCCGCTATATCGAATGCTGCGGCTACAGAACTAAAATTGGTCCGTGGATAATCGGTCAAAACCCGTTCGTCGGTCCCCGTACCCGGCACTGGCGGGAGCTATAACCTCATCTGTGTCGTCGTCTCTCGTGTGTCGGGATACGAGATCGTCGAAGGATACAGGCCGGGTGTCGTCGGGAGGCTGACCGAGTTGCACGCGACGTACTACGGCAACCGCTGGGAACTCGGAACTCGCTTCGAGGTAGACATCGGAACGGGAATCGCGGCGTTCGTCGGCCGGTACGACCCGTCACGTGACGGGCTGTGGACCGTCGTCGACGACGGGCGAGTGATGGGTGGCATCGTCATCGACAGCCGGACCGACAGGGAGAACGTGGCTCAACTGCGGTATTTCATCCTCGACCCTGCACTTCACGGTCGGGGCTTCGGGCGCGGTCTCCTCGACGAGGCGATGGCCTTCTGTCGGGAGCAGGGATTCGACGAAGTGTTTCTCTGGACCGTCGACGAACTGGAAGCCGCAATCCACCTGTACCGCGACGCTGGCTTCGAAGCAACCGACGAGGTCGACCCCCACACAGAGTGGCGGACGACGGTTCCGTACCGACGGTTCGTGTGTGACCTGTCGGCCGTAGAGTGAGTTCGAGTGCCAGCCAGCCGATAGTAGTCTTTAATAATTGAGTGCGCCTGAGTTAATACATGACTGTCGTCAGCGTCTCCATGCCCGAAGAGCTGCTCAACCGTATCGACGAGTTCGCCGACGAGCACGGCTACACGGGGCGAAGTGAAGTGCTCCGAGAGGCGAGCCGAAACCTGCTCGGCGAGTTCGAGGACAAGCGGTTAGAGGACCGCGAGCTGATGGGCGTGGTGACCGTCCTCTTCGACTTCGAGACGACGAGCGTCGAGGAGCGGATGATGCGGCTCCGACACGAACACGAAGACCTCGTCGCCTCGAACTTCCACAGCCACGTCGGCCACCACTACTGTATGGAACTGTTCGTCCTCGAAGGGTCGCTTGAGGAGATTTCGACGTTCGTCGGGAAGCTCCGGGCGACGAAAGACACCCTGACCATCGACTACTCGGTCATTCCGGTCGACGACTTCGGACCGTTCAGCACGAGCGAATAATCAGACCTGCAGGGCAGTCTCCAGTTCTTGCTCCGTGAGGAGTTCCTTCACCAGACCGGTCGGGCCGTCGGCCTCCGTCGGATTCTCCATCAGCACCGTCTCGCTCGGGAAGAGATGCTCGCCGAGGACGAGCCCGTAGTCGCGGGCCGTCGACCCAGTCACCGTCAGATAGACGCCGAGACCGGCGTCGGCGATGGCTGCCTCCTCTTCGGCGTCATCGGCCGACGGATAGGTGAACTCGAGATTCTCGAGCGCGTCGGTGCCGAGGACCGCCTCGACGAGTCGCTCGTAGCGCGGCGAGATACAGAGGTCGCCCTCGTAGCTGGTCACGAACTCGCGGTCGAGCTCCGCACCGGCCGGGAGGAGTTCGGGTTTCGCCATCAACGTGTGGTAGACCGTGTCACCGAGACCGGTGACGACGCGGACGTCGGACTCCCGCGGGTCGATGCGGGCGTTGACGTCGGCGAGACTGTCCAGTCCCTCGGGTCGTAGCGAGACGACCTCTTCGAGGACGAGGTCGGCACTGTCGAAGCCGAGCGCGAACTCGTGGGTCCGAAGCGACCGGAACGGTTCCTCGCGGCCGACGAGCCGAACGTCCACGTCGTCGGTCTCGATGGTGACGCTGTCGAAGACGATGCGGCGGGGTTTGCCGTCGCGGTCGTCACGGAGGAGGGTGTATTCGGGTGCCGTCGGGTCGTCGAGGTCGCTGTAGTCGGCGAGCCGTTCGTACACGTCGCGGTCTGGCTGCTGGGACCCCTTGGTGACGGCTTTCTCGTACCGAAGCGTCGAGGAGACGTCGTCGGCGAGTGCATGGACGCCCGCGCCGGAGGCGAGACGTTCGAGCACTGCTTCGAGGGGGCGCCCCTTCCGGGGCACGGCAACGCAGACCGTTTCTGTCATTGTCGGAGGGTGGCGGTCACGAACTAAACCGGTTACGTTTTCCCGAAGAATCGCACGGCACAGACTGTCACACTCCCCGTAACCACTAACACGCTCGTGGGTGTCACACGTGGTATGGTACCCCGGCCGCGGCGAGAACACACCGAAACTGCGCGGAGAGCGGGACAGTCGGCCTACCGCACTGCCCTCGACGTCGTGTTGACTGGCGTCGCAGTCATCCTCCCAGCCGTCGTCACGATCTACGTCCTCAAGGCTGCACTGGACATCCTCACGGACATCCTCCGCCCCGTCATCCTCGTGCTCGAACAGTTCAACGTCATCCAGAACGTCCGACAGAACTATCTCTTCGTCGACGTGCTCATCGACCTCGGCATCTACACCGACATCGCCTCGGTCATCTCCGAGCTGATCGCACTCACCCTCCTGGTCGTCCTCATCGTCACCATCGGCTCCGTCGCGCGCTTTCAGTCCGGCGACCGCCTCATCGACTACTTCGACTACGTAATCACGCTCGTCCCCGGTATCGGCACCATCTACAGCAGTTTCCGACGCATGGGCGATGCGATGTTGGAAGGCGACACCGACCAGTTCCGCTCGGTCAAGCTCGTCGAGTTCCCGCACGACGACACCTACGTCATCGGCTTCGAGACGGCCCGGTCGCCGCAGAGCATTCGCGAGGGCGCAGAGGCCGACGACATGGTGACGCTCTTCATCCCGCTCGCGCCCAACCCCGTGATGGGCGGCTTTCTCACGCACGTCCCGACCGACCGCGTCAGCGACATCGACATGACCGTCGAAGCGGGCGTCAGAAGCATCATCACGAGCGGCATCGCGACCGACGAGTCGACGGCGCAGGTCGAGACGTCGAACGGCGAGAAGGCGACGTTCGGCGTCAGCCCCGACGACCTGGAGTTTCCGGGGTCGTTCGACCGCCGCGAGAAGGAAGAGTAGCCGAAGAGAGTGCTGTAACCGGCTCAGTTGCCGCCGAACGTGCTGGCCAGTCGGTCGCGGAACTCGTTGAGTTCCTCGATATCCGAGTGGACCGCTTCGAGGTCGTCTCGGAGTGCATCGATGTCGCCCCGCAGGTCCTCGCCGACATCCGCACGCAGCTCGTCCATCTCGGCTTCGAGTTCCTCGCGCGTCTCGACGATGTCGCCGTCGAGGTCGGCGAGGTCCGCGCGCACGTCACCCATCTCGTCGTCGAGCGAGTCGACCGACGCGGCCAGTTCGTCGACGTCGTCGGTGACGCCCGAGAGTCCGTCGACCTCCTCGGAGAGCGTCGAGAGGTCCTCTTCCGTCGCCGCGACGCGGGCCTCCACGTCGTCGACGGCGGCGTCCACGCCCTCGACCTCGTGCCGGAGGTCCGCCCGGTCGGCCTCGGCACCGTCGACGGCGGCTTCCAGCGCGTCGACGGTCTCCGAGAGCGCGGAGACCTCCGAGCGGAACTCGCCGATGAGCTGTTCGCCCGTCCCCTCCTCGTCGATGAACTCCGCGAGCGCGTCGCTGTAGGCTTCGAGATCGTCCATCTGCGACTGGAGCCGGTGGATACGCACGTCGACGCTGTTCGGAACGCCGATGTCGAGTTCGCGCTTCAGGACCGCGAGGTCGTCGTCGTCGACGTTGCCCTCGCGAATCTCTGAGGCGAGAGCCGCCGCGATTCCACCCGCAGCGAGACCGCCAGCAGCAGCCGTCACGGTCCCTTCCTGACTATCGTCCGCCTGAGCGTCCGCGGGCGACGGTTCCGAGTCGGCCACGGCCGCGTCGGCGTCGGGGTCGGCTGCGACTTCGGCAGCGGAGTCCGCCACCGCGTCGGCGGCATCGTCGGCGTCGACAGCGACGGTGTCGTCCGCCGAGACGTCCTGGCCGTCCTCGCTTTCGTCCGCTTCGTCCGCTTCCGCGACGCGCCGGTGGAGCGTCGCGCTCTCCGGGCGTTCGACGACCGCCGAAAGCGTCTCGTCGCCGACCGTTCGAGGCTCGGGGACGTCCTCGGTCTCGTCGCTCTCGTCGCTCTCGCCGCTTCCGGCTTCCGCGGGGTCGTCGAGCACCAGCGGTTCCTCGGCGTCGGTCTCTTCGTCCGCCGACTCGTCGGGTTCGAGCGGTTCGTCGAGGTCGAGCGACTCGTCGGAATCTGTCTCTTCTTCGTCGTCGGCCAGCGGGTCGTCGAGCACCAGTGGTTCTTCGGCGTCGCTCTCTTCATCCGTCGACTCGTCGATATCGTCCATGTCGTCCAACTCGTCGATGTCTCCGAGGTCGCTGTCGATGTCCCCGAGGTCGTCGGCCTCGTCGAAGGACGGTTCGGATTCATCGGCAGCCAGCGGGTCCGCCGCGAGCGGCTCGGCACCGTCGTCGTCGGCCAGCGGCTCCTCCTCGAACTCCTCGTCGTAGGCGTCGGCGGGGTCGTCCATCCCCGGCACGGTGTCGCTCTCGCCCGAGAGCACGTCGCGGACGACCTCGTTGTTGTCCGCACCGACGATGTCCTCGACGCCCTCGGCCTCGGAGCCGCCGCTCTCGTCGGTCGACTGGAGGTCGAGATACGGGACGTCAAGGAACGCCTCGGCGTCGACGTCGGCTTCGTCCAGCCGGATGCCGTAGACCGTCGTCAGCTCCTGGTGTGGTTCGAGTGTCCGGACGAACTCGACGCGGTGGTCCTGGTAGGCCGTCCAGTGGTCGTTGTCGTAGTCGGGATGGAAGCCCACGCAGTCCATCGGGAATGATTCCGGCACGCTGTCGGTCAGTCGGATGTCCACGGTCTCGTCGCTCTCGGAGCTGATGACGAACTTGATGGCCGGGACCGGGAACTCGTCGTCGACGAAGACCTTCTCGACGGAGATGTCACCCGCCGAGACGGTGATAGGGTCGTGCATACCGGGGTCGTGACTCATGGGGAACACAAACCGTAGCCACTACATAAATCAACCGAGGGTCAAAAAGACGATAACTCTGTCTGGTCGACGAGATTGTCTGGAGGTCGAGACTGTCTCGAAACCCGGACCGTGCGAGGCTGTGTCGCTCCCTCAGAGGTCGACGCGGTCGCCGATCTCGACCACTTCGAGCGACTCCGGATACTCGTAGCTCCGGGTGTGGTGGTGCAGGACCTTCGGGTCCGCGGTCATCCCCTTCCACATATCCCAGTGGCTGGGGAGCAGGCGGTCGAACTGGAGGTCGCTCGCGGCCTTGACGACCTCGTTCTCCGTGGAGTACCACTTCGTCCGGACCGGCTCGCCCGTCTCCTTGTCCGGAACGTTGCCGATGGCACCGAACGCGAGGATGCCGAGGTCGATGTCGTATTTCTCGCCCAGCTCGGGGAAGTCCTCGTGGGGCTTGGTGTCGCCGCCGTGGAAGATCGTTCCCGAGTCGTGCTCGAAGACGTAGCTCACCGGATGTGTCGAGTCGGGGTCGTGGGCGAACTCGACGTGGACGGTGAACTCGCCGAGTTCGAGCGTGTCGCCCTCTTCGACCTCGTGGAACTGGTCCGCCGAGACGTCCCAGTTGTCGGTCCACTGCTCGTCGTCGAAGGCGACGGCGAGGCTGTCGTCAGCACCGTAGAAGTCACAGCCCGTGTTCGCGAGGATGGGTGCCTGGCTCGGGCCGTGGGTGTGGTCGACGTGTTCGTGGGTCGCGAGAATCGCGTCGACCTCCTCGACGTCCTCAGGGTCGAACGGAATCGGGACCATCCGAACGGTCCGCGGCGGGTCGCCCATCCCGACGTAGGGGTCGACGAAGAGGGTCGTCCCCTCGCTGCCTTTGATGATGAAGCCGTTGCAGCCGAGATACCAGACGGCGACGGTGTCGGGGTCCGCGTCCTCGACGGCCCGCGGGAGCCAGTCGCCCCAGTCACTCAGGGTCATACGCAGGTGTGCGAGGGCCGGGGGACTAAGCGTTGTGGACTCGGCAGGGCTTCGTCGACGGATACATCGGTTCGACCGACGACTGGGCGAATAGGACAACGAAACGGCCACGATAAAAAGAAAACCGACACAAACGTCCACAATATCTGAGCGGACCCCAAAGTATTCAATCCCAGGGTGTGCATTGTGACAACATGGCCCACGAACCAGCCCGCAGCCGAACCGTGAGCTACGCCGAGATGATCCGGAACATCCGCGCGTCGACGCCGACGAGCGACGCCCTCACGGCCTCTACAGAGTACTGACCGTCACGCGAGTTCGGTCGCTTCGAGCGCGCCGCCCTCTTCTGCCGACCCGAGACCGGCCGTCCAGCCGGAGGCGTCGGCGACTTGCCGGACACGAACTCCCAGGGACACACCGTCGGTCGACACGCCGACCGATGGATCGACCGGTCGGCAGTTCATCCGGAGCCGGGACGACCGAAACGGTTGACAGACGGGACCGTGAGATGGACGTATGCGCATCAGTGTCATCGGCGGAAGTACGATCAGTCCCGACGTCGAGGAGACGGCCGTCGACGTCGGACGGCTCGTCGCCCAACGCGGCCACACGCTCGTCTGTGGCGGTCTCGGCGGCGTCATGCTCGCGGCCTGTCGCGGCGCGAAGGACGCCGGCGGGCAGACGGTCGGTATTCTCCCCGGCGACGACCACGGCCGCGCGAACGAGTACGTCGACGTCGCGGTCGCGACGGGGCTGGGACACGCCCGGAACGCGCTCGTCGCGATGAACGGCGATGCCGTCGTCGCCATCGACGGCGGCAACGGAACCCTCTCGGAGATCGGCTTCTCGTTCGTCTTCGACCGGCCGATAGCCGGTCTCGGGACGCACGACGTGGACGGAATCGTGGCCTGCGAGACGCCCGAAGACGCGGTTCGCTCGGTCGAAGAACGCGTAGACCGTTAGACGTCGCTCGCGCCGCCCGAGTCGGCCGGTCGCTGGCGGTCGTTCCCTTTGTTCTCCTGTCGCTTGGTCCAGTAGCGGTTGACGACCGCACCGATGCCGAGCGTGCCGACGACGAAGTTGACCACCCCGCCGAGGATGGGGACCAGACTCAAGAGCGACGAGACGACGACGCCGACGCCGAGTCCGAGATGGAGGCTCGCGTCGGTCACGCGGTCGGCGAGGACCTCGCCGAGTGCGACCATCCCGACCACGCCGCCGACGAGGGCGACGACGAACGCGACCGGAATCCCGACGAAAAGGCCGATGATCGTGATGGCGAGGATGACGAGTGCGATCAGCCCACCGATGGCGGCGATGAGTCCCCAGACGAACGCCACAGCCGGGTCGTCGCGGATGTCGTCGACCAGTGCCTGGGTGTAGTCAGGTGCGAAAGCGACGATCAGGAGACCGAGGACACCGTTGACCGCGAGTGCGATGGTGAGTCTGAGCAGCGGTGACAGCTGTGGTGTCTCCGGCGGCGTCTGCGCGGCGGCGACGCCAGCCAACGAGAGGAGTGCGAGAAGCGAGACGAACGGGGTCAGCAGTCGCTTGGAGGGGACCATGTTCGGCCGTCGTCAGGACTACGGTAAGTGCTTTGGGGGCCACCACCACGAAGCATATATCGGCTCGACCGAACGTCGAGACGATGCGACGACGTGCCCTCCTCTCGACACTCGGTGTCGGCCTGCTCGGCGGCTGCGTCGCCGACGGTCCCGGCGGCAGCGACGGCGGCTCGACGACCGACCGGACGACAGCACCGACGACAGACGAACCGACTGCGGACGACTCCACGACGACGACCACACCGAGGACTCCCGACGTCGGCGTTCCGGCCAGCGAGACCGCGGGACCGCCGTGGGGCGACGACGTGATGCGGGTGGTCGCCTGGCCCGACGTGACCGACGGGACGCCGATTGCTATGCGGCCCGCGACGCAGGAAGCCTCGCTGCCGACGGCGATGGTCGACATCACGCTGGCGAACGAGACCGACGTCCGGTTCGACACCAACTTCCACCACTGGGGACTGTGGAAACGCGTCGACGGCGAGTGGTTCTATCTCGCGCCGCAGTACTGGCCGGAGCCGGCAATGTCACTCGACACTGGCGAGTCGCACACGTGGACGCTCTCGGTCGACAACACGCAGCTCGACGGCAACGTGATTCAGAACGGCGGGTCGAAGGACGACATCTCGCTCGTCGGACTCGGCGGTGGGACGTACGCCTTCACCACACACGGGAACTTCGCGACCGAGGACTACGAACACGCCCACGGCTTCGCCGCCCGCGTCGACCTGGCTGGTGAACCCGTAGAACTGGTGCCGACGAGCGACGTGACGGCGACGATCCGCGACGGCGACGCCATCGTGGTGGAGGTCGACCGCGGTGACGACGGTGGGAGTGAGGAGGTAGCCTACACCGTTCGGCGACTCGCAGACGACGCGGTAGTCGATGCGGAACCACGCCGGATCGTCACCGAACAGGCACTCCGGAGCCGCGTGCTCCGGGACACGCTGTCGTTCTTCGAGGAGGGCGTAGAGCGGGTCCACCTGCGGGGCTTAGAGACCCACCTGAACCCCTTCGGCTTCGACGCCGAGGAGCCACAGGTCCTCGCGTACGCGGGTCGGCGGTATCGGATCACGAGCGAGACAGCCTAGTCGGCGACGCGGGGAACGGGCAGCTCCGGCGGCGTGAACGGTTCGCCTCCCCACTCGATGCCGAGCCGTCGCCGTGAGACGTAGGGTGCGAGGTCGGTCACGCTGACGAGACCGCAGCAGGTCCCGTCCTCGACGACCGGGAGATGCTTGACGCCCGCCTCGCGCATCCGGTCGGCCGCGGCGTCGACGGTCGTCTCCGGCGGCGTCGTCACGGGCGGCGTCGACATGAACGCCGAGACGGTGAGGTCGGTCCGGTCCTCGGCGACGAGCGCGACGAGGTCCGATTCGGTGACGAGACCGACCACGGTACCGCCGTCGACGACGACGAGCGCGGCGATGTCGGGGTCGCGGACGCGCTGGGCGGCCTCGGTGGCCGACGTCGACGGCGAGATGGTCGGTGGGCTGTTCCGGAGGAGCGTGGCGACACGGGTTCTGATCATCTACCGTGGTGATTGTGACCACGGACCATAGTAGTTTTCCACAGAGAGACAACGATTCCTAGTATTCCTAGTAGAATTTCGCTCAGGAACGGACAGACGACTCTCGTTCAGGCAATCGAGTCGCCCACTTCTTGACGAGTACGCAGAAAGAGAGTAGAGAGTAGAGAGTAGTGAGAGAAGCGAGTGACCGCGGCTTACCAGGTGCCGTGGAACGTGTCGAACTCGAGGTTCTCCAGCGGTTCCTCGCCGATGGCGATCTTGTACTCCTGCGGCGTCAGCATCGGCTTGTGGAAGCGCGGCCCGTCGTCGGTCGTGATGCGCGGACAGCCCGTGTTGACGAAGGCGTCCATGTCGAAGTTCCGGAGTCGGTCGGGGGTGACCTCGTCCATCGTGATGAGGTAGGCGTTCTCGTTGTTCTCGACGATCTCCTCGGCGATCTCCCAGCGACCTTGGCCGATTTTCGTGCAGAAGATGACGCCCCACTTGTCGGCGTCCATCGCGCGGTGGACCGCGCCGTAGCGCTGCTTCATGAACTTCTCCGTGTCGGCGACCTTGACGACGTTGTTGACGGGGTCGGCGATGACGACCTTCTTATCGGGATGCTCCATCGCGAGGCCGAGTGGGTGGAACTTCCCGCCGCCGACGTACATGATCTGGTCAGCGTCGATGTCCGCGGAGGCGTAGTTGCAGCCGAGCACCTGTCCCTCGTAGGTGAGGCGGTCGTCGCCCTTGCGGGTGTGGACGTCGTAGCCGCGGTCTTCCAGCCACTCGACCATGTCGCCGAAGAGGTTCATGTGCTGGGCGGTCGTGACGAGACCGACGTTCGGGTCGTCGTCGGGGTCTTCGAACTCCTCCAGCGACTCCTCCATGATGGGGTAGGGGTCGACGTTGGAGAACAGCGGCACGTAGATGATCTTGTCCGACTCCTTCATCGGCGAGTGGCCGAAGTGGACGAAGACGTCCGTCCGGCGCATCAGATAGGTGTCGAGGTCGCAGGCACCGTAGCAGGGCTGTCCCGACAGGAGGAAGGTGACGTCGTCGTCACACCGCTCGCGGAGGTCGTCGGCGACGGCCGGGCCGCGGCGTTTCAGTCCCTCGGGGAACTGCAGGCCGACCTTCTTCGCGTCGCGCTCTTCGACTTCTTCGACGATGCGCTCGAGTTCGTAGTCCCACTCCCGGTCGTGTCTGAGCGACATCCCGGTGTTCCGGAGGTCACCCTCGGAGGTAGCGTCCTGACTCATTGCACAGGCCTATCCAGTCAGGACGTTTAACCTCGGCGTTTCTCGAAGCGTCGCGGGCGACGTCGGTTAGGGCGACTCGTAGCCGTCGAGCCAGCCGGTAACCGCGCCCCGAAGCGCGCCCGTGGTGCTTCCGAGATTTACCAGCTGGTAGCCCGCTCGGACCTTCTCGTTGACGTCGTCCATACCGAAGCCGAGACCACCGACGGGGACGCCCGCCTCGGTCGCCTTCTGACGGACTGTCTCGACCGCCTCGGCGACGTCGGGATGGTCCAACTCGTCGGGATGGCCGAGCGAGACCGAGAGGTCGAGCGGGCCGATGAAGACGAAGCCCAGTTCGGGAACCGCGAGAATCTCGTCGAGATTGTCGACGGCCGCTTGCGTCTCGATGGTCACGCCGACGAGTGCCTCTTCGTCCTCGGTGGCGACGTAGTCGTCTTTGAGTCCCCAGCGACGGGCGCGGGGGCCGGCGAGACCGCGGTCGCCGGGACCGCCGTCGTAGCGGAAGTGCGCAGCCTTGACCGCCCGTTCGACCTCCTCGGCGGACTCGACGCGTGGGAGGAACATCGCGCGGACGCCCGCGTCTCGGAGCTTCCGGACGACGCTCGGGTCGGTGCTGGGCAGGCGAACGAGGGGTTCGATGCCCGTGCGCTCGGCCGCGCGGAGCAGCCCCTCGACGGCTGGGGCGTCCCACGGACTCGGTCCCGCGTGTTCAAGGTCGAGCCAGACGAAGTCCAGCCCCAGTTCACCGTAGAGTTCGACGAGCGAGGGGTCGTACGTGTTGTCGAGAACGCCGAGGAGGACCTCGTCGTTGGCGAGTCGTGCACGTGGATGGTCGGGACGGTCAGACGGAGCCATGGTTCCTGATGGACCGCCGAGAGGATAACGGTGTGGTCCGCCGAAGGACCTCGACGACGACACTCCGACACGGAACCGGTTACATCCGCGTCACTCGGGTATTGAAACGCCTGCGCGCCAAAGGGGAGAGCAATGAGTGCAGACCTGCCGTTGACGCACGTCCACGTCGAACCGTCGGAAGCCACCGAAGGGCCTGCCCCGGCCGTCGTCGTCCTGCACGGCCGCGGTGCCGACGAAGAAGACCTCCTCCCCGTCGCCAAACAGCTTCCGGACGACCTGCACGTCCTCAGCCTGCGTGCACCCGACCGGCTCCAGGGTGGCTACACCTGGTACGAACTGGATATGTCCGGGGGCGGTCTCCACCAGAGCCAGCCCGACGCCGAGGACTTCCGCCGGAGTCTCGACCTCGTCTCCGAGACTATCGAGTCGGCCATCGAGGCCTACGACCTCGACGCCGACCGCATCGGCCTCCTCGGCTTCAGCCAGGGCTGTATCACCAGCCTCTCGACGCTCTTGGAAGGCCCGGACCGGTTCGCGTGGGTCGTCGGTCTCCACGGCTACCTCGCGGAGTCACACGCGGACCTCGACCCCGACGGCATCGAGAACAAGCCGGTCTTCCTCGGCGCGGGTGCAGCTGACCGCATCATCCCCGCCCAGCGCGTCGAGCGCGCCGCCGACCGCTTCGAGGAACTCGGAGCCGACGTCCATTTCGACGTCTATCAGGCTCCCCACGGCGTCGGCCAGCAGGAGTTACAGGAACTCGTCGCGTTCGTCGAAGACAACTACTGAGCCGTCACAGCCACGTCGCCCGCTTCGGCGCGGTGTGCCAACGACTCTCGCTATTCGGCAAGCCTAAACGAGTCCAGTCCTAAGCGTGGCTATGAGCGTCGAGACAACCTCGCTGGAGTCGATGGGCCGCGAACTCGGAAACGCCATCGCGGAGTCCCCCGAATACGAGCGGTTCGAGGAAGCCCGACAGGCCGTCGAAGACGACGACGAAGCCCAGGAGAAGATCGAGGAGTTCGAACAGCTCCGCCAGGAGTTCATGATGGCCCGCCAGACCGGGCAGGCCAGCCAGGACAGTATGCGAGAGGTCCAGCGCGCACAGGAGCAGCTCCACCGACTGCCCGTGATGTCGGAGTATCTCGAAGCCAAGTCCGAACTCGAAGGCCGGCTCGAAGCCATCAACATGGCCATCTCGGAGCCGCTCTCCGTCGACTTCGGCGGCGAAGCTGGCGGCTGCTGTCAGGATTAAATACGACCTTTTTCTCCGGGGGGTTCGCGAGCGCCTTCGGCGCTCGCTCAACCCCCGGTAAAAAGCTCGAGCAAAAAGGCCGCGAGACTCGGCTCTTCGAGCCTCGCTCGCGGTACAGTGTGCTTGACCGCACAGCAACTGCACGACAACTGCACGACAACTGCACAGCGACCCCACAGCGACCGCACCGCGACCCCACAGCGACTGTACCGCCACTACGGCGACCACCAGCCGAACCCTCAAATACGAGAACGGGGCCACCGACGGTATGCTCGCAATCGCCGGAGGCAAGGGTGGCAGTGGGAAGACGACGACGACACTCGGGCTAGCGGCGGCACTCGACGGCCCGACGCTCGTCGTCGACGCCGACTGCGATATGCCGAACCTCCACGGGCTGGCCGGGGTCGACCGGACGCCCACGCTCGCCGCCGTCGCTGACGCCGACCCCGAGAGCGTCGCACACGACCACCCCGACGAGCCGGGAGTGACGGTGATACCCGCGCCGCGAAGTGACGAGGACGTGAGCGACATCGAACCGCTGTTGTCGCGGGCGGCGAGTGCCGAGAGGACGACGCTCGTCGACTGCCCCGCGGGAGCCAGCCCCGACGCGGTCGCGCCGCTCCGGGCGGCCGACGGCGTGCTCCTCGTCTCGCCGCTGTGTGCGGCCGCGTTGCGCGACACGGCGAAGACGGCCGCGATGTCCCGTGAGTTGGGGACGCCCGTCGTCGGCGCGGTTCTGACGCGGACCCGGCTGAAACCGGACGGCGTGAGCGACCTGTTGGGCTGTCGAATCCTCGCGGCGGTGCCGTCGGTTCGGCCGCCGGTTCTGCAGACAGCTGTCGTGCGCTCGGCGTACGCGCGGCTTGCGTCCGCACTTCCTGTGGAGGAAGACCTAATACGCGCCACCGTTTAGCACGGACGTATGGCTAACCGCCTGCCGACCGGGATCACGGTACTCGACCGACGGCTCGGTGGCGGTATCCCGCCCGGCAGTATCGTCCTCCTCGAAGCCCCTCCCGCGAGCCAGTCGGAACTGTTCCTCTACGAGTTCACGGCGACCAGAGGGACGCTCTACATGACGACGGTTCGCTCGCAGGCAGCCGTGTCGGACGCGTTCGACCGCGCGAACACCCGCGTCGGCAGTCCGACGATCCGCGACATCGGCAGCGACGCCCCGTTGGACCACGCCAACCGACTCGTGGGCGCGCTCCCCGACAGCGCGAACCTCATCGTCGACGTGGCGGACGTGCTCGAACGGTCCGAGCCGGCACGGTACAGAAGCTTCCTCAACGAACTCCAGACACAGATGGTCAACACCGGCGGGCTCGCCGTCTTACACGCGATGAAGGGCCACCACCCGCCCGAGAACCGCGATGTCACCCGCCACATGGCCGACGTCGTGTTCGACCTGCAGACGGACATTCAGGGCCAAGAGATCATCAACCGCCTCGCCGTCCCGAAGTTCCGTGGCGGGGCTGCGATGGACGAGACCATCAAGCTCAAACTCGGCGAGCAGGTCACCGTCGACACCAGCCGCGACATCGCCTGATTTGGGTTTTAGAGCGCGACGTAGCCGAGCACCGCGAGCGTTGTCACGACGATGAGCGCGGCCCACGTCCGCACCGCCGCCAGCGGGCTGCCCTCGACGCTCTTCTTCACGAAGAGGTAGACGAAGTACGGAGCGATGGGGACGAGTCGGACGACGACACTCGTCGACTGTCCCAGACCGAACCGGAGGACGAGCGAGAGACCGATGGTGCAGGCGGCGGCGACGAGCGCGACCCAGAGGTCGTCGGGAATCGCGAGTTCGGTGTCCGTGTCGGTATCCATATCTACGGCTGCTCGGGTGACGCTAAAGAAAACAGTGATTGGGAGTCGCGCGTCGAGCGCGTCGAAGGGACCGAGTTACTCTTCGGTCTCGTCGAGTTCGTCGACGATCTCGTCGGCGTCGATGTCGACGTCGTCGAGGGCGTCCTCGATGTCGCCTGCGCCAGCACCGCCGGCGCCGCCCATCATACCGCCCATGCCGCCCATCATGCCGCCGGAGCCGTCGATGGTCTCCTGAACGATGACGCGGTCGACACCCAGCCGCTGGATGACGTCCTGCGCGATCTGCTGCTTGGAGAACATCCACTGCTGGTTCATCGTCATCTGCGGCGTGGCCTCGATGTAGAGCGTCTCCTTCTCGACGATGACGGTCTCGATCTCGTCCTCTCCGTCCTCGTCGTCGGATTCGACGAGCTGCTCCTCTTCGACCTCGTCCGTGTCGATCCAGACCTCCGGCGACTGCTGGAGGTACATCCCGAGCAGACCCTGGGCCTGCTCCTCGCGGTCGTCGACGATCTCGACGATCTCGTAGTCGTATTCGAGGTCCTCACCCGCGAGCGGGTGGTTGAAGTCGACGCGTGCGCGGCCGCCGATGATGGTCTCCAGTCGACCCTGCTCGCCGTCGATCTGGACCTGGGCACCGGGGTAGCGGTCGTCTTCCGCGATCTTGTCGGCGGCGACCGTCTTCACGTCGTCCGAGTCGAACTCGCCGAAGGCTTCCTCGGCGGGGATGTCGACGGTACCGGAGTCGCCGACGTCCTTGCCGATCAGGTCCTCGTCGACGCCCGGGAAGACGTGTCCTGCACCGACGACGATGACGCGCGGGGCGAACTCGTAGTCGTCGTCGTCGATTCCGGCTTCCTCGGCGACGTCCTTCTTCGTCGTGTCGACGACGGTTTCGTCGTCTTTCGTACGGACCGTGTAGTCCAGCTTGACGAAGTCGCCGTCCTGGATACCCGATTCTGTTGCTTCGACCTCTTCCTCGGCGTCCGGCGCGTCGGCCGTCTCCGCCTGCTGTTCGTCACTCATAGTTGCTATGTCTCTCGTGCTACCCTTAAGAATCACGTTTCGGACCGCCCGTACGGGTGGCGTCGCTGGCGCGGAAACAGCGGGGTGAGCGGCGGCGACGACGCGGAAAACTGATGGGTGGCCGGCAGCAGCGACGCCGACGCCGACAGTCGGAGCGACCGGCCGTAGCGGACCGAAGGCCACGTTTTTCCCGCGGCGTCGCCTCCGCCGAGATATGTACGAGGTCGAAGTGAAGCTCCGTGCGGACCACGACGACGTCCGGGCGCGGCTGAGGGAGTTGGACGCCGACCACGTCGCCAGCGTCGAACAGGTCGACACCTACTACGACGCGCCGCACCGGGATTTCGCCGAGACGGACGAGGCCCTGCGGCTGCGACGGGAGACCGACACCGAGACGGGCGAGACGACGACCAAGGTCACCTACAAGGGACCGCTCGTCGACAGCGAGTCGAAGACGCGACAGGAGTTCGAGACGGGCGTCGCCGACGACGAGGCGATGGGCGGCGTCTTCGACGGGCTGGGCTTCGAACCTGCCGCCGTCGTCGAGAAAGAGCGCGACTTCTACGCTGTTGACGGCTACACCGTGACTCTCGACCACGTCTCGGGACTCGGCGAGTTCGCCGAAGTCGAACGCGAGGTCGAGGAGAGTGAACTGGACGAGGCGCGCGAGGGTGCCTTCGCCGTCCTCCGCGACCTCGGGCTGGATCCCGACGAGCAAATCAGGACCTCCTATCTCGGCCTGTTGCTGGCCGAGAATGCCCCACAGTAATTACTCGGGCGTCAGGTGTTTCCGCAAGTTATAGCACCTCCCCTCACCAAGCGCGAGTAATGACCGAGCGGAACATCCAAGTCGCGGAACTCGACCGCCGCGCCGTCGAAGACCAAGAGGTCGAAATCGTCGAGCGAAAGGGTATCGGCCATCCGGACTCCATCTGTGACGGCATCGCCGAACACGTCTCGAAGGCTATCGCACAGGCCTATCTCGACCGCGTCGGCAAAGTCCTCCACTACAACACCGACGAGACGCAGCTCGTCGCCGGGACAGCGTACCAGGAGTGGGCCGAAACGGGCCAGCCCGGAGCCGAGAAGGGCGGCGAGGTCATCGAACCCATCTACATCCTCGTCGTCGGCCGCGCGACGAAGGAGTACCAGGGCACGAACATCCCCGTCGACTCCATCGCGCTCAAGGCCGCCCGCGAGTATCTCGGCGAGCACTTCCCCGCGCTCGACCTCGAGACGGACGTCATCATCGACGTCAAACTCGGCGAGGGCAGCGGCGACCTCCAGACCGTCTTCGGCGAGGAAGGCACCCAAATTCCGATGGCCAACGACACGAGTTTCGGCGTCGGCCACGCCCCTCTCACCGAGACCGAGCAGATCGTCTACAACGCCGAACGCGAACTGAACACGACCTTCCACGAGTCCCACCCCGCACTCGGCCAGGACGTGAAGATCATGGGCAAGCGCGAGGGCGACGAGATCGACATCACCGTCGCCGCCGCGATGGTCGACCAGCATCTCTCCGGCATCGAGGAGTACGCAGAGACGGTCGAGGCCGTCCGCGAGTTCGTCACCGACCTCGCACAGACCTACACCGACCGCAAGGTCACCGTCGAGGTCAACACCGCCGACGACCTCGAAAACGAGTCCTACTATCTGACCCACACCGGCACGTCCGCCGAGCAGGGTGACGACGGCTCCGTCGGCCGCGGCAACCGTGCCAACGGCCTCATCACGCCGAACCGGCCGATGAGCATGGAAGCGACGTCGGGCAAGAACCCCGTCAACCACATCGGGAAGATCTACAACCTCCTCTCGACCGACATCGCCGAGACCGTCGTCAGCGAGGTCGACGGCATCCGCGACCTCCAGGTCCGGCTCTTGAGTCAGATCGGCCGCCCCATCGACGAGCCGCACGTCGCCGACGCGCAGGTCATCACCGAGGAGGGCGTCGCCGTCTCGGACGTCGAAGCCGAAATCCGCGAAGTCGTCGACGAGAAACTCGCGAACGTCACCGACGTGACCCGACAGGTCATCGAGGGCGACATCTCGACGTTCTAAGTACCCCAACCGACTTCTCTCCGGTATGGAACACGGCCGGGGCACCGTGCTCGTCCGCTACGGCGAGATCGGGACCAAGAGTTCGAAGGTCCGCATCGACATGGAGCGGCTGCTCCGCGACAACCTCGAATCGATGCTCGCCTCACGCGGCGTCGACGCGACGGTCGACCACGAGTGGTCGCGGCTGCTCGTCCGTACCGACAGCCCCGACAAGACCGACGCCGCCTGCGACGCCGCTTGCGACACCTTCGGCGTCGTCTCGGCCAGTCCGGCCCGGAGCGTCGCGCCGACGGCCGAGACCATCTACGACGCGCTCCGCGACGCCGCGGCCGACCACCCCGACGGCGCGACGTTCGCCGTGCGGGCGAAGCGCGCCGGAACCGAGGACGAACATCCGTTCACCAGCCGCGACCTCGAACGCGAGGGCGGAAGCGTCGTCGAAGCCGAGACGGGAGCAGGGGTGGACCTCGACGACCCCGACCGGACCTACTACGTCGAGTGCCGCGCCGAGGAGGCGTTCGTCTTCACGGAGAAACGCTCGGGACCGGGCGGGCTTCCGCTCGGGACGCAGGGGACCGCGGTCGTCCTTCTCAGCGGCGGACTCGACTCGCCGGTCGCTGCCTGGGAGATGATGAAACGCGGCTGTTCGATTATTCCCGTCTACGTCGACCTCGGCGAGTACGGCGGCGTCGACCACCAGGCGCGGGCACTGTCGACGGTCGGCGAACTCGCTCGCTACGCGCCGGAGCGCGACCTCTCGTTGCGCATCGCGCCCGCGGGCGACATCGTCGAGACGCTGATGAGCGAGGTCGGTGCGACGCGGATGCTCTCCCTGCGGCGCGTCATGCTCCGCATCGGCGAAGCCGTCGCCCGCGAGGTCGGCGCGCACTCGGTCGTCACAGGCGAGTCGCTCGGACAGAAGTCGAGTCAGACGGGAGGCAACCTCGCGGCGACCGACGTCGCCGTCGATCTGCCGGTCCACCGGCCGCTGCTCACGCGGGACAAGACCGACATCGTCGACCAGGCGCGGGAGATCGGAACGTTCGACGACTCGACGATCACCGTCGGCTGCGAGCAGGTCGCCCCCTCCCATCCCGAGACGAACGCGACGCCCGAGGAGGTCGCGGCCGCCGAGCCGGCAGACCTACTGGCGCGTGCCGACGCTGTCGGGCGAACCGTCGAGGTCGTCGCGCCGGACAGATAGCGAAGACGGACTGTCTGCCCCAAAACTATTTAGACTAGTGTGTTAACTGTTGTCACCATGTCGAAATCGAGTCGCGGGAAGCGGGTCCGTCATCTGGGACCCGACTGGACCGTCCAACAGGTCGCAAAGCGTTCGCTCAGCGGAGACGAGACCGAGCCGTGCAGCCAGTGTGGCACGCCGGTCGTCCTCAGAGAGCCGCACCACCGCGTCGACGTCGCCCGAGACGTCGACCTGATGGGTCGGCGGCTCCGGTCGGAACACCAACAGCTCACCTTCTGCGACGCCGACTGTGCCGACGACTGGCTCGGCCGCTAAGCTGACCCCCGACCCGCAACCCCTTTAGCACGGCCTGCCGACACTCAGTGCGTGACGCGGGTCTGTCTCGTCGGCGCGGCTGACGTCGACCTCAAATACGAACTGCTCTCCAGAGAGACTGCCCGTGCGGCACTCTCGACCTACGACCTCTCGGAACCCTTCGCCAACTCGCTGGCACTCGACACCGTGAGCGTCGGCGCGGCGGTCTCGCTGCTCAACGACCTCAACTGGTATCTCGTCCGCTACGTCGACACCGCGCTCGTCCGCGAGCCGAGCATCGACGGCGACGAGTGGCTCTCGCGGACACTCGCGACGGCGATTCGGGAAGGCGAGGTCGACGCCGCAGAGACCGGCACTCTGCTCAAGGTCTACGGCGTCGTCGACGACGAACTCGTCGAGCCGATGTTCCTCACGCGCGTCGACGGCGAGATTCCCGACTACGACCTCCGCGACGTCGACGACACCGTCGTCGTCCGCGTGACCGAAGAAGAGTTTCGATAGCTTAGTCGAACAGCCCGGTCGACATATACCGCTCGCCGGAGTCCCAGTAGACCGTGACGACGAGCGGTTCTTCCGCTCTCTCCGAGCCGACGCCGTCCTCGACCAGCCGCCCGGCGACCTGCTTGGCCGCGAGGTTCGACGCGCCGCTGGACTGGCCGACGAGGATACCCTCCTCGCGGGCGAGGCGACGACACTCTTCTTCGGCCTCGTCGATGGAGACGGTTATCACGTCGTCGAGCAGGTCGCGCTCGAGGTTCGGGCTGACGAAGCCCGGACCCATCCCCTGGAAGCTGTCGCCCTCCGGCTCTCGGCCGGAGAGGACCGCGCTGTCCTCGGGTTCGACGGCGACGATTTCGAGCTCCGGGAACTCCTCGCGCAGCCGACGGCCGATGCCCGAGATGGTGCCGCCGGTACCGACGCCCGCGACGAGCGCGTCGACCGTGCGGTCGCCGACCTGCTCGACGATCTCTTCGCCCGTCGTCCGGTAGTGTGCCTCCGGGTTGGCGGGGTTTTCGAACTGCCGGAGCTGGACCGCGCCCTCTCCTTCCTCGATCTCGTCGGCGCGGTCTTTCGCGTCGGAGATGTCGCCCTCGACGAGCACCAGTTCCGCGCCGTAGGCCTTCATGATCTCCCGACGCTCGGGTGACTTCGAGGCGGGCATGACGATTTTCACGTCGTAACCCTTCGCCGCGCCGACGACCGAGATCCCGATGCCCGTGTTGCCGCTCGTCGGTTCGACGATGGTGTCGCCCGGCTGGAGTGTCCCGTCGCGTTCGGCCGTCTCGACCATCCACATCGCCGGGCGGTCCTTCGCGGACCCGCCGGGGTTCTTCGACTCGATCTTCGCGGCGACCGTCGCGCCCTCCGGTGCGTCCACCTGTACCAGCGGAGACCCGATGGCGTCGAGGATGCTCTCGTCCATTGCCTCTCGCTATTCGGTCGAGACTGAAAGCCGTAGCGACCCCGACGAAGTTTGGTGTGTGGACACGAAGCGGAGAAACGTCGCCGCCAACGCTCGGTTTTTCAGCGGGCGTCACGAAGGGAGGGCAATGACGCTCGAAACGATGCAGCCGAACCAGACGTGGGACCCCGTCGCCTACGAGGACGCCGTCGCAACGCTCGGTGAGAAGGAGTACGTGTTCAAGGTCTGGGGCGGCGACTGGTGTAAGGACTGCCGCGCACAGCTGCCCGACTTCGCGGCCGCGCTCGACGCCGCTGGCGTCCCCGAGACGCGCATCGAGCACTTCCCCGTAGAGAAGGAAGACGACGGCTCGAAGACCGGTCCCGGCGTCGAAGAGTACGACATCGAACTCATCCCGACGGTCGTCGTCGAGTTAGACGGAGAAGAAGTCGCCCGCTTCGTCGAGGAAGAGGACCTCCCCATCTCGGTCTATCTCGCCGAACAGCTGGAGTAATTCGGGTCTCGCAGTTCTCGCAGACGAATCATCTTTTCACGGCGCGACCAGTGCCTCGCCGTAGAGCGGAACCGTCGCCAGCGTGAGGAGTGCGGCGACCACGAGCACGAGAGCCGTCGCGAGACCCGTGCGGCGGTCGGTCGGCCGCGAGTAGACGGCGTAGCCAGCGATGACGAGCAGGCCGACCTGCACGAGGAGTTCGACGTAGGAGGCGGTGAGTCCGAGACCGCCCGGCCGGAGGACGGAGACCGTCACGACCGCCGAGAGAGCCGTTCCTCCGGCGAGTATCTTCGTCGCGACCGCGGCGGAACCGGCGACGCGGGCGACGAGGAGAGTCAACGAACTGTTCGCGAGGACCCGGAGACCGACGAAGACCGCGATGGCGAGGGGGTCCGACCAGGTGGGGAAGAGCCAGTCGAAGGGGGACACGGTTGGTTCGCTCTCGCCAGCGCGCAATAGTCGTTGTGGCGACAGATTCGGAACGGAAGTCGAGGGCGTATCGAAGCGGCCGGAACGCACCGGGGACTCGGTACGTCGACGGCGACGTCAATCCTGTTCGAGCCAGTCGAGCGCCTGCCGGATGTCGGTCTCGGGGGGCGAGCAGGTGAAGGCCTCGCAGGCGTAGACGGTCGGGTCGCCGTCCTGACTCTCGCGACCGGCCCAGATGGGCGGTACGTCGTCGAGGTCGAGGATGTCGAGCCACTCGTCGAGGTCGTCGTCCGTGGGCGGGCGTTGGGAGACGACCGCGCCGGGCAGGAACCGGCTGGCGAGCACGTCCCACCACTCCTCGGGCAATTCGTCGGCGGCGAGCGTCAGTTCGACGGTGCCGCGAGCGTGCTTCTCGGCGGCGAGCGCGAGCGAGACGTGTTCGAGCGGGCTGCCACGGATGCGGTCGGCGTGTGTCTTGAGCACCGTGTCGGCGACGTCGCCGAAGCCCGCGTCGGGAGCGAAGTGGTCGAGGTCGAGCAGCAGGTCGGTCGCGACGCCGATGCTCGACGGCGTCGACGAGTCGTGCAGTTCCTGCGGCCGCGTGACGAGCGTCTCGCCGCTCTGCGGGGTGAAGTAGAGCGTTCCCCGGTCTTCATCCCAGAACTCCTCTTCGATGACGCGGGCGAGGTCGAGCGCGAACGCGAGCTGGTCCACGTCACCGGTCGCCTGATAACAGTCGAACGCGCCGCGAGCGAGGAAGGCGTAGTCTTCGAGGTAGCCGTCGCCCTTCACGTCCCCGTCTTTGTACCGGCGAGCCAGTCGGCCAGCGTCGGCGTCCCACAGCTGCTCGCGGACGAACGAGAGGGCTGCTTCGGCCTGTGCGGTGAGTGCGGGGTCGAGGACGCGTGCTCCGCGGGCGAACGCCGAAATCATGAGACCGTTCCACCCGGCGAGGACCTTCTCGTCGCGGGGCGGATGCGGCCGACCCTCGCGGACTTCGAACAGTTCGACGCGGGCGTCCATCAGCCGCTGGTGGACCTCCTCGGTGTCGAAGTCGTACGTGTCGGCGAGGTTGTCGACCGAGGTGGCGACGTTGAGAACCGTCGTTCCGTGCTCGAAGTTGCCGCCCGCCTTGATGCCGTAGCGGTCACAGACGAGCCCGGCGTCCGGCTCACACAACACCTCGCGAACCTGGTCGGGCGTCCAGACGTAGAACGCCCCCTCCTCGCGCTCGCCGTCGCCCCCGGGGGACTCGCTCTGGGCGTCGAGCGTGCTGTAGAAGCCCCCGTCGGGATGCGTGAGTTCGCGCTCGACGAACGCGAACGTCTCCTGGGCGACCTGGGCGTACCGCGACTCGCCGGTCAGCTGGTAGGCCGAGAGGAAGACCTTCGGCAACTCGGCGTTGTCGTACAGCATCTTCTCGAAGTGCGGGACGGTCCACTTCCGGTCGACCGTATAGCGGTGGAAGCCGCCGCCGACGTGGTCGTACAGCCCGCCGTCGGCCATCGCGTCGAGCGTCTCGGTGGCGACGTTCAGTGCCTCGCCGCGGCCGGAGTGGTCGTACGTGCGGAGCAGCATCTCGACGCGACCCGGCTGGGGGAACTTCGGCCCGTCGCCGCCGAAGCCGCCGAACTCGCGGTCCGCGCCGCGGAGTGCCGCCTGTGCGGCCGTCCCGAGCACGTCGATGTCGGGTGCCTCGGTCGCCGGTTCCGGCGTCTCCTCCAGCTCGTTGGTCAGTGCGTTGGTCCACTGGTCGGCGCGGTTCTCCATCTCCGACCGCTGCTCGGGGTCGTTCCACGAGTTGGTGATATCGGTCAGGAGCTGTTGGAAGCCCGGCGCGCCCTGTTGCGGTTCGGGCGGGAAGTACGTGCCGACGTAGAAGGGCTTGCCCTCGGGCGTCAGCCAGACGGAGAGGGGCCAGCCGCCGCGGCCGGAGACGAGCTGGCAGATGGTCTGGTAGACGCGGTCGAGGTCGGGGCGTTCCTCGCGGTCGACCTTGACCGGGACGAAGTTCTCGTTGAGGAGTTCGGCGACGGCCTCGTCCTCGAAGCTCTCGTCGGCCATGACGTGACACCAGTGACACGCCGAGTAGCCGATAGAGAGGAAGATCGGCACGTCACGCTCCCGTGCCGCTTCGAGTGCGGCGTCGTCCCACGGCTGCCAGTCGACAGGGTTGTCTGCGTGCTGCCGGAGATACGGGCTCTGCTCCTCGTCGAGACGGTTGCGACCCGTAGGATTGCTCATACCGGTGGTAAGAGCACCAGGCGTTAAAGCCTGTAGGCCTGCGGAGAACTGGGCACGCCCCATGCTGTCGTGAAACACACAAACATAGGCGCGTTCGTGTATACTCTCTCCTGCTCCAAGAGTAACCTTTACACCGATGTGCGCACCCACCTCCGAGTATGACAGAGACCGTACTCCTCGTCGGTGGCGGCGGTCGCGAGCACGCCATCGCCCGTGCGCTCGCGGACGACTGCGACCTCTACGCCTGCGCCAGCAACCGGAACCCCGGCATCGACGCCCTCGCCGACGGCTTCGAGACCGTCGACGAGACGGCCAGTGACGAGATCGTCGCCTACGCCGAGGACGTGGGTGCGACGCTCGCAATCGTCGGTCCCGAGTCGGGTCTCGCCGCCGGTGTCGCCGACGCCCTCGACGAGGCGGGCGTCTACACCTTCGGCCCGCACGCCGAGGAGGCCCGCATCGAGACGGACAAGGCGTTCCAGCGACGGTTCATGGACGAGCACGACGTCCCCGGCAACCCGGACTTCGCGACCTTCGACGACACCGAGGCCGCCTGCGACTACATCGACGCCTACGACGGCGACCTCGCAGTCAAGCCCGCCGGGCTCACGGGCGGGAAGGGCGTGAAGGTCATCGGCGACCAGGTGGACAAGGAGGGCGCGAAGGCCTATCTCCGCGAGGAGGAGTACGACCGCATCGTCCTCGAAGAGCGACTGGTCGGCGAGGAGTTCACCGTCCAGGCCTTCGTCGCCAACGGCGAACTCGTAACGACTCCGGCCGTCCAGGACCACAAGCGCGCCTACGAGGGCGACGAGGGACCGAACACCGGCGGCATGGGCAGCTACACCGACACGACGTTCGAACTGCCGTTCATGAGCGAGGGCGACTACGACGACGCCGTCGAGGTCATCGAATCGGTCGTCGAGGCACTCGACGGCTACAAGGGTATCCTCTACGGTCAGTTCATGCTCACGAGCGAGGGACCGAAGGTTATCGAGTTCAACGCCCGCTTCGGCGACCCGGAGGCGATGAACACGCTGCCCGTCCTCGAGACGCCGTTCCTCGACGTGCTCGTCGCCGCCCGCGAGGGCGAGTCGCTGCCCGAACTCGAATTCGCCGGGAAGGCGACGGTCTGTAAGTACGCCGTCCCCGAGGGCTATCCGACGGACCCCAAAGCGGGCGCGGAGATCGAAGTCGACGAGGACGCCGCGGGCGACGCACTCCTGTTCTACGCCAGCGTCGACGCCCGCGAGGACGGCCTCTACACGACCACGTCGCGCTCCTTCGCGGTCGTCGGCGTCGCCGACAGCATCAGCGCGGCCGAAGAGCAAGCAGAGAGCGCGCTCGCCGCGGCGGGTGAGGGCTTCCACATCCGCCACGACATCGGGAAGGCAGACCTGGTCCAGCAGCGCGTCGACCACATGAACGAACTGCGCAAGTAGCGTTCGATAACGCGTCGTTCTTCCGTCGCTCTCCCCTCTCGACACCATGACCGAGACAGTGCAGGGTGACGTCCTCCACGTCATCCCGCCGGAGGAGGTGGGGAGCCACGACTTGGAACCGGATCTCCGAACGCTCGCCGAGTCCCGCTACGTCGTCGTCGTCCGCGAGGGAGGCCATCCCTCGATACTGGATCTCATCGTCGCGTTCGTCCGTCGCAAACCCATCGAGGTCGTGACAGTCGTGACCGACCAGCCCGTCGCCGAGGACGACGAGGTGACGCTGACGGTCGAGCCGACGGAGATGGAAGGCGTCTACGTCGCGCAGGCGTCGGAGTCGGACGCGTCCGAGTGAGTGCCGGTCCCGTTACCGCTGGAGCGGAGTCGGACCGCCGTCGTCGGGAGTTTTAGTCCCCGCCGCCCAACCCCCAGTCGTGACTGACGACACCGACGCGACCTCCCGACACGACCGGGTGACGAGCCATCCGACGCCCGGCCCGCGCAACTCTCTGCAGTCGTGGCCGAGCGCCCGCTCGCCGGTCATCGTCGCCCGCAACTATCTGTTCGTCTGGCTCATCCGAATCTCGCCGAGTCTCCGCCTGAAGAACTTCCTCTTGGGTCTCATCGGCGTCACCGTCGGCACGGGCGTCTCGTGGGGGCTGGAAGCCACCCCGGACGTCTTCTGGCCGAACCTCATCACGCTCGAAGACGACGCCATCGTCGGCTACGATGCCACGCTACTCTGCCACGAGTTCCTGCAGGACGAGTACCGCACGGGCGAGGTCGTCGTCGGCGAACGCGCCATGATCGGCGCGGGGGCAATCGTCCTCCCCGGCGTCGAGATCGGTGCCGACGCACAGGTCGCGGCCAACTCGCTCGTGACGCAGGACGTCCCGCCGGGTGCGACGGTCGCAGGGGTCCCCGCACGGGAGATGGGCGACGCGGAGGACCGCAGCGAGAGCGACGGCGAACGACGGGAGTAGCCCGAAATTGTGGATCAGGAGAATGCGAGGACCGAAACCACGGTAGCGGCTGCTGCCGCCACGAGATAGACGCCGTAGGTGAGTGCCCGACGCCGAAGACTGCGGCGAACTGCGTCGATGCCGCCGTCGGAGACGAAGAGCGGCGTGTCGTTGGTCCCCTGGATGGTCGGCGGCCCGGGACCGACCGACAGCTCGCCGTGGACCGTCAGTCGCGAGCCCTCAACGACGGCCTTCGACAGGAAGGAGTCGTCGCCGAGGTCGATCTCCGGGTCGTCGTCGACGACGGCGCGGAGCCGTTCGAGCGACATCTCGGTCGGATGCTCGCTCAACTCGACGTACGGGGAGTTCCAGAGGTAGACGTGCCACGTCCGACTCGGGAGAAAGCCGACCGGCTGTACCTCCGACAGTTTGTCGGCATCGTGCGCCGCTCGGAGCCAACTCGGGTCGACCCGGACGTCCCCGTTCTCGGTTGCGACGCTGAACGAGCCGTATTCGACACCGGAGGCGAAGGTCGCCCTCGCCTGTCTCGTCGTCCGGTTCTCGAAGTCGATCACTCGCTGTCCGCTCCGCGGAAACGCCGCCTGCCAGACGTACATCCCGACCGGGGACGCCAGTCCGTCGGTCGCACGGTCGCTTGCGGGTGCCTCCTCGTCGACTGTGACGACTCCCTCGATTGTCACCCGTTGGCCGTCGACGACGGCGGGCGAACGCTCGGGAGAGACGCCCCGCAACGAGTAGGACAGGCGCGCCGTGTTCGCCAGCCGATATGCGTAGTACAGACACAGCAGTGTGAGCGCGCCACCCACTACGACGGCCGCTACGGAGACCATTGATTCAGACTGTCTATCGTCTAATATTAAGCGTGGCGGATGACCTGGACCGTCAGTGACTTCGGTAGCCCACGTCCCGCACACGCGAGTCAAATCACGACACCACACCGCCCGTGACACCGTATCTCAGAGTTCGGGCGGCATGACGGTCCCGCTCACATTGGCCGTGAACGGTAAGCAGTACGAGCAGGTGAATCCGGGGCACGGGTCCGCGCAGGCCCGAAGCGTGAGTCCTGCAGTGACCTCGACAGCATCGCCTGGTCCGTCTGCGAGCGAGAAGTTCCCACAGATTTCGAAGTCGAGTTCGCGAAGGACTGAGTGCTTGAATCCGAAGGGGAAGCAGAGTCCGTTTTCCGTCAGTCCGTAGCCGAGCGAGAAACTGGAGAGGGCAATCGACCCCGAAAAAGACCCGTATTCGAGGTAGACGTCGACGGAGAGCGTCGCTGAGACGCCGATACTGTAGTTACCGTGTATCCTGGCACCGAGACCGATACCGACCGTCAGATCCTTTCCACCGACCTTCTGAGTGCCGACGTCCTCCTGCAGATACAGGTCTTCGAGTGCTCCACCAACTGCTGCGGTTCCAACGCTTCCGGATTGTTGGAACACCGGCTCGAATCCCGGAGGCGCGGTACGCGCGAAATACTCGTCGGAGCCTTCGACAGCGTACGGCTTGTCACCGGGGACCGAAGCGGTTTGGTACTCACCGATGAGAATCTGGAAGTCTTCGGGGAGATCAGTCACCTGTGACTGCGTCATGACCTCATCGTTGGAGGCTTGGGGACCCGCTTCCATAGTGACGAACAGCTTTTCCAGTTCTTCTTCGGTCAGCTTGTCTTCCTTTTTCTTCCCGCCCGCAGCCGCTGCCGACGCTGGCATCCCGACCAACGCGCCGCCGAGAGCACTAGAAGTAGCGAGCAACTTCCGTCGCGAGATATCTTTGTTATTAGACATCAAATTACCAATTATATCCACTTGTTAAAAATGTTTTGTGGGAAGGTTGAACCAACCAAGATATGCCTGAGATAAAATTCGGTTGGAGACCGGTTGGTCTACTGTGCCCGAAGAAGCCGACCGACAGCGACTGGACGTTGTGACTGTCTTACTGGAGTATCAATCCTACTGCAGAGGGGCGCACGGACAGGCTCACGGGGACTGAAGCATCACGTGCCGCCGAGTCCACGAGGAACAATGCTTCGAACGGAAGTCTGTAGAAGACAGTGGAACAGCGAAGTGGCTCTCACCGAATCCGGGCGATTCCCTGCTGGAACACCTTGCGGTTCGGGACGATATACTCCTCCTCGTCGCTCTCGATGTGGGTGACGAAGACGTCGATCTCCTGGACGATGCCGCGGTGGTCACCGATGCGGACCTCGTCGCCGATGCCGTACGCCTGCGTGAGAAGCAGATAGGTGCCCGCGGCCGCCGACTGGAGCATCGGCCAGAGGGCGACGAGGCTGAAGGCGACGAGTGCCAGCGCGTAGACGCCGAGGAGGACGATGAGCGCGAGCGTGGCGACGCCGATCTGACTCAGCGCGATGAGGACGGCGACGTAGAAGACGCTGTACTTCGCGAGTTTCGGCAGGACGTTGACCTCCGGCAGCTTGATTCCTCTGAGTTGTTCTTGGACGAGCAGTTGGGTCTTGTCACCGACGACGATGCCGACGATGAGGATGATGGCCGCGACGAACAGTTTGGGGATGAAGCCGACGAGGTCGTCCCAGAAGACGGCGGTATACTGGATGTTCGCGACCGTGAGCGCGACGAAGACGGTCAGGACGAAGACGAAATAGCCGCTCAGTTTCGCGACGATGGCGACCGTCGACGAGCCGAGTTCGCGGGCCATCCGCTCGAAGGCGGTGCCTTCGATGAGGTTCGGGACACCCGCTCGCGCGAGGAGTCGGCGGTTGACGACGACGACGACGTAGCTCAACACGAGACCGATGAGGAGGACGCCGAGCGCGAGCCACCAGCGTGTCGGGATACCGGCGAGCAGCCGCTCGATCTGCATCTCAGTAATCCTCCGGGTCGATTTCGAGGATGAGCTTGCCACCCTTGAACGCCCGGACGAGCCCGTCCGATTCCGAGAGGACGATAGCTGTCGCGTTGGTGTCGCGCGTGATGGCCCCCCCAGCCATGTGTCGCGCACCGAGACCCTTCGGGATGTCGACGCCCTCCGCGGAGGGTTCGAGATAGCGGTAGGCCGAGACGATGCGGCCCGAGTCGCTGACGATGAACGCGCCGTCGAGCCGCGAGAACTCCTTGAGCATCACGTTGACGATGGGGTCGCCGACGTGGACGTGAGATTTCTCGAAGGGGTTGTACGACAGCGGCCGGGACTTGTTCATCACCTTGCCCGCGTCGCCGACGACGAACAGCGCGCCGACCGGCTTGCCCTTCTGTCCCTTCTTTCCGAGTTCGATAGCGACCTCGAAGACGTCGCGGATGACGCCGGGGTCGGCACGGGAGTTGACGAAGAGGTCGTAGACGCCCGAGCGCATCGACTCGCCGACACGCACGCGGACGGCCGTGTCGGTGTCGCCGCCGAACGTCGAGGCGGCACACAGAACAGTGTCACCCTCCTCGAACAGGCCGCGCTCCATCGACCCCTCGATTCCGAACTTGACACGGTCTCGGACGTTCTCGAACTCCAGCGGAAGCTCGACGAACGTCTCGGCACCGACGGTGTTCTCCGGGGCGACGACGACGAGTTCCTCCTCGATGTCCGCGAACTGCTCGTAGTACGAGCCACTCGGAGAGAAGAGAAACACGCCGTCGACGTCCACTACCAGATCGTCGAGAAGTTCACTCAGCGTCGCCATTGCTATTTAAAAAACGGGGGACGGGGAAAAAGGTTTGTGAGCAGACAAGCACGGCCCCGTCGTAACCGAGTCTCACACTGTCACAGTTTCATCCCGGGACCAGGGATGTTTTCGAGACGTTGTCGGCCGTGTGAACAGTACAGCTGTACAGAAATAACACTACTCGGACAAACGTTTATTTCAGTCCACGCCGAAGTTTTCTTGACTCTCTCTTGTACCGAACGGCTCGTCGAGACGGCCGCTCGTGTCGGAGAGCCGGAGCCACCAATGACGAGAGACCCTACGACGACGACCGGTATCGCCCGCCGACAGCTCCTCCGAAGTATCGGCCTCCTGGGCTTGGGGGCGACACTCGCAGGTCCCGTCCGTGCGGACGAGGGCCGACGCTTCCCACTGGACTCGGTTCCAGTCTACTTCACCGTCTACGCGGGCGTCGGCGACGACCCAGGGACGTTCAGATATCCGGACTCCCCCGGTGAGTTCCGCGGGTTCGACCCGGCCGGTGCCCTGTTCGACGCGAGCGAACTGGTCAAGTCGGCCAACGGCAAGACGATCTACTACGACTTCCATTTCACGCCCGACAACAGCATCGTCGGCCCGGTGCGACCCTACGTGCTCGTCCACGAGCGGGACGGTCGTTACACCTCACGGGAGCAGGAGGCGACCTTCGACGTGTCGACGGTCCCGGAGCTGTTCCCCTTCTTGCAGCCCGGAACGTGGCGGGCGGTCGGCCGTGACGTGGTGAAACTCGACCGGAAGGGCGGTGAACTCGACTGGGCCATCACCCGTGTCGACTTCTACCGCGTGGACGGTGAGACGCAGACGTATCAGCTGTCGCTTCTCTACCTCATCTGGCGCGAGGGGTTCGGTCCGTCCGTGGCGGACCCCCAGAACCCACAGGCGGACATCCCGTCCGCCGTCGACGAGGCGGCCCGCGAACTCGTCGCCGCCGGCGTGGCAGCCGAACCGACACCGTTGTCCGACCGGGAAGCGATTCACGTTGCCGACGAGTTCGAGTTCTACTCCTCTTCGTCGTCGGACTGACGCCGCAGGTGGAAGGTGAAGACTGCCCCGCGCGGGTCGTTCGCTTCGACGGAGATACGGCCGCTGTACTCCGCCAGTAGCTCGTAGACGAAGAAGAGGTCGATGCCCTCACCGTGGTAGATCTGACTGCGTTCGTCGAGGCTGAAGACGTGCGGCAGATCTTCTTGCTTGATTCCGGGGCCGTTGTCGGCGATAGTGACACGGACGGTCCGGTCGTCGGGTTCCATCCCGACGACGACTCGGGGGACGTCCGAATCGTTGTGTTCGACGGCGTTTTCCAAGACGGCGTCGAACGCCGTCGCCAGCGCGGGACCCGCTGCGACGGAGGCCGGCACGAGCTCGTCGACGACGAACTCGACGGATTCGTACTGGTCGCGGGCGGTCTCGACCGCGTCACGGAGGAGTTCGTCGACGCGAATCGGTTCGACCTGTGGATCGGAGTCGACCGAGATGAGGTCTTCGAGTTCACGGGCCGTCTCCGCGCGGTCCAGTAGCCGGTTGATCCGCGCCTCGACGATGGCCACGCTCTCCTCCATCGCCTCGTCTTCGGCCTGTTCACGCAGCAAGTCCAGATGACCGAGGATGACGTTCGCGTCGTTCCGCAGGTTGTGCCGGAGGACGCGGTTGAGGATGCGGGTCGTCTGCTCTGCACGTCGCTCGCGGGTGATGTCGATGAAGACGCCGGCGTAGGCGATGATTCCGTCGTCGTCGAACAGGGGCGTGGCGGCCCCGTAGCCGTACCGAAACCGGTCGTCTTTGGCCTTCAGTTCGAAGCTCCCGAGCCACGGGTTCTCGACGGCGAGCGCCGGGGCGACTTCGCCGAAGAAGACCGCCGGGTCGGTGAAGAGAACGTCCGGCGTCTCGCCGACGAGTTCGTCACGCTCGTATCCGGTGAACCGGAGGCAGGCGTCGTTGACGTCGCGGATGACGAAGTCCGGGCCTGCCAGAATCGACGGGTTCGGCGTCTCTCTGAACGCCCGTTTGTACGCGACCGGATCGATGTCCTCAACCATCCATCTTTCCGAGGGCTTCGCTCGATACACGTATAAGCATTTTCGACAATCGGACAAGAGGATAACAATATCTTCAGCTTGATATTACTATACTGTTAACATCGGACAACGTATAGGACAGAGTAAATAATGACGCGAACATCGCTCGAAGCCTTAGAGAGAGAACTCGGTGTGGACGCGGTCACCGTCGAGGCGAGGCTGAACGGTGACGACGTCGCTCTTTCGGAGCCACTCGTCGCGGCCGTCGAACAGTACGAGGCAGTCGTCGGGACACGGGACCCCTACCTCTGGCACTGGCTGTCGGCAATCTTCCCCCTGTTCCGGCTCTCGTGTGTCCCGACAGCGTCCCACGACCGGGTGCTCGAACAGAAGGTGCTGCTCACGATGTTCATCACACTCCTCGACGACGTCGCCGAACGCGACGGTGACCGGGCGACGTTCGAAGAGGCGCGGAAGGTCCCCTTCCCGGCCGAGCAAGTCGACACCGACCGCGACGACGTCGACGGCGAGCTCGTCGAGTTCGCCCAGTGGCTCTGGGACCGCCTCGAGGAGGGTCTCCGCGCCGCTCCACGGTACGAGGAGTTCGTCCACGTCCTCCGGTTCGACCTCCGGCAAGCGCTCAACGCCATCGACTACAGCCTGCTCGTCAACGAGTGTCTCGACGTCGCGACCCTCGGCGGCTGCGAGCAGTACGACGTCCACAACATGGTCGTCTTCAGCTACGTCGATATCGACCTGCTGCACTCGCCGGACTTCGACCGGCGAGACAACGGCGAGCTCCGCGAAGCCGTGTGGGACGCCCAGATGATGGCCCGCATCGGCAACTGGGTCACCACGTGGGAACGCGAACTCGGCGAGGGCGACTACTCCTCAGGGATCGTCGTCTACGCCCTCCGCAACGGCATCGTCGATATCGACGAACTCCGCGGCGACGAGCCGACGGTCGAGGAACTGGCCGACAGGATTCGCAACCACGGTGTCGAGGAGTACTTCCTCACCGAGTGGGAGACGCGCTACGGCGGGCTAAAGGCCGGACGACTCGACGCTCACTCGGTGGACCTCGATGCGTTCGTCGAGGGGATGCGACGGGTGATGGCCTACCACCTCGCGAGTCGCGGCAAGAAGTGACTACGCGTCCACGAGGAGACGTCCGACCGCGGTGACAGCCGCTTCGAACGCGTCGGCCTCCATTCTGTCCGTCGTCAAGAGGACGCCGTGGTCACCCTCGATGGTATCGGCGGTGAGACAGTCGACACCGACGAAGAGCGGTTGCAGTCGACAGTGAACGTGTGTCGGAAAATGCGTGGGACCGGATTTGAACCACGGTCGCTCACTCCGTTCGCTCCCTGATTCAAACCCGCTCGTGAGCATTCGCTGCTCACTGTCGTTCGCAGCAGAATGCGTGGGACCGGATTTGAACCGGCGGACCTCTATAGGACAGCGTCCTAAGCGCTGCGCCTTTTCCTGGCTTGGCTACCCACGCGCGCAGTCCGTGCTACAGGAAACACGAGTAAGAAGGTATCGTTCGCTCTGGCGCCGACGGTTTATATTCCCCCACGCCAACGACCGAGTATGTACCGCGCCCGCGACCAGGTCGACAACGAGGAGTGGCTCGCCGCCATCGACCGCGCGAGCGACAGCCTCGAACTGGGTTCGGAAGCCCGCACCAACGCCACCGACCTCTTCTTGACGCACGTCCCCGACGCCGACCGCTCGAAGCCCGCCACCGCCGCCGCGAGCCTCTACGCGGCCGCACTCATCGCTGGCGAGGAACGCTCACAGACCGCCGTCGCCGACGCGATGGGCGTGACGCGACTCAGCGTCCAGAAACGGTGGAAGGATATCCTCGAAGACGCCGGGTTCCGGCCGCCGAGTTGGTAAGAGCGAGAGAGCGAGAGAGTGAGAGATTCAGTCGACGCGGGTCCTCTCACGGCCGTCGCGTTCGGGCGTGAGATTGCCGTGTTCGTCGATCTCGCCCATGACGATGCGCGTCGAGGAGATGCGTTCGCCGTCCGCCGCGGGGACGTGGTCGACGACTTCGAGTCGGAGCGACGGCAGTCCTTTCTCCGCGCGAATCTCGTTGATACGCTCGCCGCCGTCCTGCGTCTCGGGGGAGACGATGAGCGCGTCGAACCCCGCCTCGGTGGCGATGCCGGTCGGTTCGGTGAGTTCGCGGACTGAGAAATCGCGGTCGCGGTCGGTGTCGGCGGCGACGGCCGAGAGTTCGGCTTCGAGGTCCCGCTTTCGCTCGGCGAACGGCCGGACGTAGCGGTCGACGTGTCTCGTCTTCGGAGCCAACTCGTCGGAGGTGAGACCGACCGTCACGTCACCGAGTTCGAACGCTCGGGCGAACAGCGCGCGGTGACCGTCGTGAATGGGGTCGAAGGTCCCGCCGAGCGCGACGTTCATATCTCGGCGTCGCCGCGACGGGACTTAAACCGGTCGGGTGACGGTGCTCAGTCGTCGCTCTCGCTGACCGAGACGGGCGGCTCGTCGCCGTGGACCGTAATCGTCACCGGCTCGGCGCGCTCGTCGTCGGCCTCGTCGGCGAGCTGCTGGTCGAGGTTGAACACCGTGTTGAGCTGCTGTTGGACCTGTTCGGCCGCGCCACGGACGAGGTCGCTCGGCGCGATCGCCTCGTACTCGTAGGGGTTGTTGCCCGCACCGGCACTCTCGCGTTTCTGCCGGGAGACGACCTCTTCGTCGTGGAGTTCCGCGAGTGCCTCACGGACGGTCGAGGGATACAACCCCGTCCCGTCGGCGACCTCCTCGCTCGTGCTCTGGGGGTTCGCACGGAGGTAGATGTAGATGCGTGCACGCGTCTCCGTGTCGAGGAGCCACGCGAGCAGGTCGACGACGCTCTGGTCGAACTCCTCGACCGCGTGGTCGGCGGTTTCTTCGAGCCGTTCGCGCGCCGTGCGCCCGTCGTCGCCCCGTGTCCCCTCGCCAGAATCCGTGTCCTCGGTGGGGGACTCTTGGGTGTCATCTGCTGCCATGTGTTCTGTCTGGCAGGTCAGAACTTAACGCGGAAAAACGTTTGCTTGGCAGAGAACGAATCGGCCTTCGAGGGTGCTTAAGACGACAGCAACACCGATTCGCAGAGCGCGTCGAGTCCGTCCTCGTCGCGGACCCGACGCTGACGGTCCGCCCCGCTCTCGCGGTCGAAGACGTCGCGGAGTCCCGAGACGCCGAGGCGGTCGCACTCGTCGTCGACGAACGTCGCGAGGTCGACCGTCTCCTCCGCCGAGCGGTCGATGAAGCTCGCGTCGTGACCGTACCGCATCGCCCGCCACTTGTTCTCGTCGAGCAGCTCCCGGCGGAGGTCTGTGCCGGACTCGCCGTCCTCGTACCGCTCGGCGAGGTCGAGCACGAGCGCGTGGACGTACTCGACGAACGCCAGCACGACCGCGGAATCCGACTGACCGTCCGGCGTCCGCACTTCGACCGTCCCGTGGCCGGTGTGCGGCCGGACGTCGTACCAGAGTTCGCCGCGGTCGTTGATCGAGCCGAGTTCGACCATCCGCCGCTCGAACCGTTGGAACGCCTCGAAATCCTCGAACGCCGTCGGCATCCCGGTGTTCGGGAGGGCTTCGAATATCTTCGCGCGTGCGGACTCCAGCCCGGTGTCGAAACCGTTCCAGTACGGCGAGTTCGCCGACAGGGCGAGCATGGGCGGGAGATACCACCGTAGTTCGTTGGCGATCCACGTCGCCTTGTCCGCGTCGTCGACGCCGACGTGGACGTGGAGACCCGCAGTCGTGTTGCGGTGCTGGGGATACCGTATCCGGTCGAGCTGTGCCCGGTAGCGGGGCTTTTCGGCGTGTTCGAGTTCGCGCCACTTCGCCGTCGGATGCAGCCCCGCACCGGCGATCTGATAGCCGTGGTTCGCGGCGTGTTCGACGAGCGCGTCGCGGACGGCGCGAACGTGCTCGGCTGCGTCCTCGGGGCGTTCGATGAGCGGCGTCTGCGTCTCGATGGTGAACTGGAACAGTTCGTGGTCGAGGCGGCCTGCGAGCGGTTCCGGCGGGTCGTCGTCCCCGTAGACGAGGTCGTCGATGCCCGAGGTCGGCCGTCCCGCGTCGTCGACGATGTAGAACTCCTCTTCGACTCCGAGTGTTCCGAGTCGCGTGAACGACTCCGGCGACCCTAACTCCATTGCCCGCTCCTTCGAGACGCCTCTTTAAATAGGTCTTGCATGGCGAAGGCTGTGCATACGGAGACAGCACAGCCGTAGACGCCGCGAACCACTGTCTCGCGTAACGATACGGCTATGGCCGATTGCGGCCAACTGGAGGCAATGATTCTCGTCGTCGGGGCAACGGGGCAGGTCGGAACGGCAGTCGTACGCAGACTCGTCGCACGCGACGAGACGGTCCGGGCACTCGTCCGGCCGACCGCGGACCACGAGACGTTGACGCGACTCGGCGTCGACCTCGCCTTCGGCGACCTCCGCGACGAGGCGAGCGTCCGCGCGGCCTGCGAGGGCGTCGACGTCGTCGTCGCCACCGCCAGTGCCGCCGTCCCCCGCCGCGGCGACGACCTGGCCGCGGTCGAGGACGCGGGCTACCGAAACCTGTTCGACGCCTGCGAGGCCGCGGGTGTCGAACAGGTGGTCTACCTGTCGGTCCCCGAATCGCCGGTCGAGGGGCGGGCGGCGACGACGCGGTACAAGCGGCGCAACGAGGTGCGCCTGCTCGACAGCGGCCTCACCTACACCGTCGTCCGCGCGGCCCCGTTCATGGACACCTGGTTCGCCGCCATCGGCAGTTCGATCCCCCTCCGCGGGGCTGAACACGCCACGCTCGACCGCCCGTTCTGGGGGACTCGCCTCACACGACGGCTCACGGGAACCCTCGTCGAGAACCGCGGTCTCGCGCTGGTGCCGGGAGCCGCCGACCGACGGCACGCCTTCGTCAGCGTCGACGACGTCGCCGCGTTTCTCGTGGCGTGCATCGGCCACGCCGACGCCGAGAACGCCGTCCTCGACTTCGGTGGGCCGGAAGCCGTCTCCTGGCGCGAGGTCGTCGAGACATACGAGGAGGTACTGGGACGCGATGTGCGGGCGGTCTACGTTCCGACCGTCGTCCTCGCCGCCCTCCAGCGGACGGTCGGTCTCGTCCTGCCTACGGCGGGCAACCTCCTCGGGATGGCGCGGTTCGTCGCCGCGAGCGACACCGACGCCGACCCCGAGACGACCGACGCAATCGTGTCGGTCCCGCGGACGAGCGTCGAACAGTTCCTCCGCGAGCGGGCGGAGCTACCGGACTACGACGAGATGCACATCAAGCGTGACCCCGCGGTCGGGACGGGCGCGGCCTGAACGGAAACGACTCACTGGTTCACCTCTCGTCACTCTTCTCCGCCGTACGCGGCGTCGAAGAACGCCACCTCCAGCGAGACGGCCCGGTCGAACAACGCCGCGACCTCCTGCTGGCGACGCGGCGACAGCGTCGGCCCGACCTCGTCCAGTTCCTCGCGGAGCCAGCCGACGAACGCGGCGAATTCGGGGTTGTCGTGGAGTTCGACCCACTCGCGGTAGTAGAACGGTTCCTCCGGAGTCCCGACCGACTCGGCCCACGTCAGATAGACCCACTCCACAGGCAGGAGAACGGCGAGCGTCTCTGCGTAGCCGCCCGTCGTCGCTGCACGGCCGAGCAGGTCCCGCATGGCCGCGGTCGGCTCGGCGAGCGCGACGGCGTCGGGGTTCTCGTACACCGCGGGCGGGACGTCGAGCGCCTCGAACGACCGGAGGAAGTAGTCGTCCTCGTCGTCGGTGACGGTGTCGAGGAATTCGACGAGCCGACGCTTCTGGCCCATCGTCGGTGCCTGCCCGACGCCGTAGCCGACGAGGCTCACGAGCGAGCCGACGAAGGCGTAATCCTGGACGAGATAGTCGACGAAGGCCGCCTCGTCGAGCGTGGCGTCACCCAACTCGCGGGTGAACCGGTGGGTCGTCGCCGCCGACCAGACCGGTTCCGACCGCTCACGCAGCCAGTCGGTGAAGCGGTCGTGGTCGCTCTCGGCGAAGGGTTCGGTCATACGGACCACTCCTCCTGTCGCCAGGCGGCGTCCCAGAACTCGTACTCGTAGCGCGCCGAGGTGAGAAACAGGTCGCGGTAGCGTTCCCGGTCGGCCGCCATCGACGACGCGGCGATATCGTCCATCAGGTCCTTGCACCAGTCGGTGAGTTCGGTGAACTCGTCGCTGCTGTAGGTGCGTATCCACTCGGCGTAGCGCTCCTCGTCGGGCAGCCCGTCGTCGAGCAGTCGCAGGCCAGTGTCGTTGAAGCCCCACATACAGGGCAAGAGCGCGGCGACGATGTCGCCGAAGGAACCCGTCGACGCGACCCGGACGAGAAAGTCCGTGTAGGCTCGCGTCGTCGGCGACGGCTCCGTCGCCTCCAACTCGGCCTCGGTGATACCGAAATCGGCGGCGTATTCGCGGTGGAGGTCCATCTCGGTGTGGAGCGTCTCGGAGAGGAGGTTCGCGAAGGTGCCCATCCGCTCCAGCGTCGGAGCCTGTGCCGCCCCGAGCGCGAACAGGCGACAGTAGTCGACGAGATAGACGTAGTCCTGCCGGAGCCAGTAGCGGAAGCGGTCCTCGTCCAGTGTCCCGTCGCCGATGCCTGCGACCATCGGATGCTCGTAGATGGCCGTCCAGACGGTGTCGGCGTCGTCTCGGAGGCTGTCGGTGAACGACATAGCTGGCTCTCCGATGCCGACCACCAAAATACCACTAGATGATACAACCAGAGAATCAGATTACTTCGGGCGGGCGACGACACCGAGATGGTCGTCGTGGAACCGGTCGAGTCGCTGGGTCTCCAGGATTTCGTACGTCGCTTCCAACTCCGCGACGACCTCGTCGAACACGTCCGCCGGGTCGGCGGTCACGTCCTCGCTGCGGGCCTTGATCGCCGCGAGCAGGCGGCCGTCCTCGCGGAGGAACGCCGCGTTGTCGGCGGCGACTTTGGCCTGTCCGCGCGTGGCGACGTCCTGCACGAGGACGTCGACGTCGGCCTCGACGACGTGGGCGTAGGTCTCGGGCTTCCGGGCGTCCTTCAGCAGCGGAAACAGGTTCTCGCGGTCCTCGGCGACGCCGACGAGGTCACGGACGGGCCGCGGCGCGAACTCGACGGCGTAGGTCGGCCCGGCGAAGTCGGCAACGTGCGAGACGGTCGTCCCGCTGGCCGCGCCGAGGTAGAGCACGGTCTCGTCGCCGACGAGTCCCGTATCCATTCCCAGCTCCAGCATCGCGCCGAGCTTCGAGCGGCCGGCGTCCCAGACGCGCCAGTCGCCGTCTGTCGGCTCGCCGTAGACCGGCGGTCCCTGCGTGGCGAGGCGTTCTCGGTCGTCGAAGGTGTGGCGTTCGACGCCCGTTGGCAGCGACTCGCCGCTCGGCTCGTCGCTCGTTTCGTCGCTCGTCTCGTCGCTCGTCTCGTCGCTCGTCTCGTCGCTCATTCGTCGTCACCCCCTTCGGCTCGCGCCTGAATCGTCTCGATTCGCTCGTCGAGGTCGTCGTGGAGTTCCTGTTTGAACTCGCCGCCGTAGTGGTCGACGCGGGCGGCGAGCGTCAGTTTCCCGGCGAAGGCGCGGGCGGCGGAGCCGCGGTCCTCGGGGCGGGTGCCGCGGACGTACTCGTGGGTGAAGATGACGCCGTGTTTCGGCGAGGTGCCGCGACCGGCGAGATGGGCGAACAGGGCGTCCTCCGCTCCGAGCACCTGGACCGTGCCGCTGGGTTTCTTCGCCAGCGCGTCGAGACCGCCCGCGAGCGAGATGAGCCGCGTGGCGAGGACCGGTCCGGCCATCTCGGCGAGGTTGGGCGCGACGTCGGGCGCGCGGCGTTCGATGAACTCTCGCAGCTCGTCGGCCTCGTCGGCGAGGTCGGCGACGCGACCGGCGAAGGAGATGACGGGCTGTTCGGCGGGCGTCTCCGGGTCGCGTTCGGCCAACTGGCGGGCGTAGCCGACGCCGGAGCCGGCGTCGTCGAAGAGCGTCCCGGCCCACTCCGAGAGCCGTTCGGCCAGTTCGTTGGCCGTGCGCTCGGCGTCGTCCATCGCGCGGACGGCGTGGAGCAGCTGTTTGTCGTCGGCGCGTTCGCGTTCGGCGACCGCAGTCCGAGCGGCGGTGATAGTCGCCTCGCGGAGTGCGACGTAATACGCCTCCTCGTCGGCGGCGAAGCCCGACTCGACGGCCGCGGCGGGCCAATCGGCGGGCGCGTCGGCGCGGCCCTCGCGGATGCGCGCGACTGCCTCGTCGGTGTCGCCGGAAGCGAGGTCGGCGAACCAGGCGTCGGTTGTCATACGTAGCCATCTCGCCGCCCCGATTAAACGTGTGGCGTTCGCTCTCCGAGGCACGTGCAGTCCCCCGGAGACGACGGAGGTCCTTGGAGAGATATTAACTCCGAAGGGGCCACTTAGGGCGAGGCTTATCCGTCCGGAGAGGCGAGTGGAGGCGATGACTCCATCCGAGTCACGGTCCCCACGACCCCCCGGAGCAGCCCCCCGAAAGGGGACGCTGTTCTGCCCGGACTGTGCGCACGCCAGTTCGTTCGACGGCGACTGGGACGTCGCCGAGACGAGCGAGTTCGTCACCTACAACTGTCCCGAGTGCGGGACGTGCATCCAAGAGCGGCCCGTGTTCGACCCGGAGACGACAGTGCCACGGCCCAACGCGACGGTGACACCCGCCCCGCGGTTCGGCCTGTCGCCGACGGCGGTCGAACGCTGGCGACGGGCGTGGGCCTCGTGGACGACGGCGTGGGCGCGGTTCGTCGAGGGTGCACGGAGTCGGTGACGAATGCGGCCCAGTAGCTGCCCAGTCGTCGTCCTCGACAACGGTCTGCTGGCTCTCGGCGGCCGATAACGCAGAAAAGTGGACCTCGGTTGTGTGGCTATCCGAACTTCTCGAACGGCTGCTCACAGCCGTTACAGAAGTGCATCGACCGGCAGAGTCCCGGTCCCTTCGGATGTTCCCGAACCGTCTCCGTCGAGCCGCAGTAGGGACATTCGGCTCCTTCCGTGTCCCCGCTGGTCGAGATCGACGGGTCGAATCCTCGTTTCATGATCAGACACTCAGCCCGAACTCTCGCAGCTGTTCGCGGCCCTGTTCGGTGACCATGTTGACGTTCCACGGCGGGTTGTACCGAAGCTCGACATCGGCGTCGTCGATGCCGGGCGCGGTCATCGCCGCACACCGGACGTCGTTGAGGATCATGTCCCGCGCGGGACAGCCGGTGTAGGTCAGCGTCATCTCGACGCGGGCCGTCGACCCCTCTACTTCGACGTTGTAGATGAGGCCGAGGTCGACGACGCTGACGGGCATCTCGGGGTCTTCCACCTCGTAGAGCGCCTTCCAGATGTCGGCCTCGACGCCCGTCGCGCCCTCGCCGGTCTTCGGGAAGTCCTCGGGTTTCTCGCCCGCGGCGTAGTCGGTGTAGGCGCAGGCGTCCGAGCCGAGCGGCGCGCCCGAGTCCATGCTCATCCTTCACCCCGGAGCCGGATCGGCTCTTCCAACTCGAGTTCGTGGTAGGTGTGGGTGAACTCCGACTGGAGGTCGAACCACGCGTCGGTGTGGCTGCCGTCGCGGCCCGTCGCCTCGGGCAGGTCGACCTCGTCCGGTTCCGGAACGACGACGTCGAGCGATTCGAGGAACGGCACGACGATGTCGAGCCACTCCTCGCGGAGGTCTGCCAATCTCTCCGTCCGTAATTCGAGCGAGACGATGTCCTCCTCGTGCGGGCCAGCCGCGAAGAGCGTCAGCGCGTAGGGGAACAGCCGGTCGACGGCGGCCTGGAGCTTCTCGTGGTGTTCGCCGCCGGAGAGCCGTTCGAGCCAGCTCTGGGCGTGTTCGCGGTGGTAGCGCTCTTCGGCGAGTACCTTCGCGACGCGGTCGGCGATGGGCGGATACGACGAGTCGACGAGCACCTCCATCCGGAGGTTCTCGGCGACGTCGTAGAGGTAGCTGCGGACGATGACGTCCGCCCAGTCGCCCTCGTCGAAGGGCTGTTCGACGAGCGTGGAGTGGGTCCAGGCCTTGGGGTCGCGCTCCCAGAGACACTCCTGTTCGGTGTAGCCCATGTCCTGCAGGAGGTCGTACCAGAGCCGCGCGTGGCCGAACTCGTCCTGGGCGATGTTGGAGATGGCGAGATCGGATTCGAGCGTCGGCGCGTAGATTTGCCACTCGATGTAGCGCTCGGCGACGACGTACTCGTCGTCGGCCATGCGGAACAGCAGTTCTTCGACCGCCGCCTGCTCGCGGTCGGTCAGACTGTCGGGACCGTCGAGGCTCACGAGTCGGCCTCCTCGGAGGCGGCTTCGCGTTTCTTCGCGGCGGCCGCCTGCTCCTTCTCGGACTCGACGACCTCTTTGATGCCGCTGGCGTCGACGCGGTTGTACGTCATCGCCCAGCGGTAGGCCTTGTCGGTCGTGCCGCCGAAGGAGGTCTCCTCGTCGTCGACTTCGGAGATCTCGTCCTGCGGAGCCACCCAGATGCTGTGGGTCTGCATCCGGCGGCCGTGCTGAATCTGTGCGAACAGCTTCGCCATCTCGCGGTCCGGTGCGTGGACGTTACCCACGTGTCGGTGGTAGTCGCCCGCCTTGTCCTGTCGGAATACTTCCCAAATCATTGTCTTAGTCGGCCGCCTGCGGGGCGGTGCCGGTGTGTGCGGTCTCGTAGCTGTCCATCTGTTCGCGGACCCACGCGACTGCCTCCTGGCGGTCGCGGCGGGAACCGATCTGCTCGTAGCTGCCGTCGTAGTCGTTCTTCGCGATGGTCCAGAACTGGTCCCAGTCGAGGTCCTCCTCGACGACCTCGTAGCGGCCCTCGTCCTCGTGGTAGATAATCTCCGGCGTGTCCGGAATCTCCAGCCCGTACCGCTCGGCCTTCGGGACGTAGGTGTTGAGGAAGGCCTGCCGGAGTTCGTCGTTACTCTTGGTCTTCAGGCCGACCTCCGCCGCGAAGCCGTGGTGGGTGCTCTGGTCGTTGACCGGGCCGAAGAACTGGATGATGCGGGGCCACCACATCTCGAACGCCTCTTGGGTGCGCTCCTGGTTGGCCTTCGAGGAGGTCATCAACTCACGCAGCATATCCTCGCCGTGTTTGACGTGGAAGCCCTCCTCGAAGCACACCTTGTCCATCGCGTGCGCGTAGGGTTCCCACGACGTGCTCTTCAGCGTCGCCTGCCGCCGCATGGCCGCGCCGTCGACGAAAAAGCCGATCATCGGCACCTCGTACCACGAGTCCATCGGATAGTGGAAGCAGTTGAGGAACTTCCCCTTGCCCTCGGCCAGCTCGTCGAGCATCTCGTCGCGGGTCTTCACACCCAGCGACTCGGCCGCTCGATAGAGGAGTTGCGCGTGGCCGATCTCGTCCTGCACCTTCGCGGAGAAGGCGAGCTTTCGGTCCAAACTCGGCGCTTGGCGGATGAACGGCTTCTCGAGGTAGCCACCCATCACCTCCGAGTTGGCGTGGAACTGGATCATCCGCGTCGCGGCCTCGCGATACTCCTTGGGCATATCGTCTTTGGGACTGAACTGGCGCGGGCCAGCGCGTTCCTTGACGGTGTCGAGGTCCATGGACGATAATTATAGATACGACCACATACCGATTGGGCCGCCCATAGACGGGATTTATATACTCTGTCGGCCTCTAGACGTGAGAGACCGTGATAGACGAGTGCTTGGTGGTGGAGTTCCGTGTGACCGGCGACGACTGTCCGTTGGCGGCGGCGTCGAAAGCGGCGGGCGTCACTATCGAGTCCCAACCCCCGCAACTCCGCGACGACGGCAACGCCCTCCTGCGGTTCGGCGCGCCCGAGAGCGACGCCCTCGCGAGTGTGCTCGATAAGGATGCCCGCATCCGGTATCTCCACCGCTCGTCGGGCGAGGACCGGCCGGACCGCGACGAGTACCGCTGTCTGTCGAAACAGCCCTGTGTCGTCCACGAGCTGACGGACGCGGGCTTCATGGCCGAGACGCTGACCTACCGCGACGGCGAGGAACGGTACACGGGTGCCGTGGTGGGCTACGACGTGTTGCAGGGTGTGCTGGAGGCCGCGGGCGCGACGGTCGGGGTGACGCTCGAACGCATCTACCCGCTCGGGCCGGAGGGCGAGACGTCGACGACGGGCCGCTGGGACGTGACGGGCGCGCAGGAGGCTGCGATTCGGACCGCGTTGCGGATGGGCTACTTCGCGGTGCCGAAGCAGGTGACGGCGACGGAGGTCGGGGAGGAACTGGGAATCAGCAAGTCGGCGTTTCTGGAGCGGTTGCGACGCGGGCAGAAGGGGTTGTTCTCGCAAATTTTCGGGTGAGGAGTCGGAGAAGGCATCTATTTCGCCAGCACGGACTCCGAACCGGAGACCACCTCGAAAGCCCACGCGCTCTCGACTCCCGCGGCTTGTTGTGCTCCTCGGCTTACAGCCTGCGGTGCTTACCGCGCCGGGGTCGTCGAGAGCGCGTCCCCTTTCAGCCCCACCCGCAGCAGCCACGTCCTCCCCAACCGACTCCTTCGCTCGTGACACTCGCTCAGTCGTCCCTCGCATGAGTGGCTCGCGGCGACGCAAGAGCTTCGCTCTTGCTGGCTTCCGCTCGGTTCCCTCGCGGAAACGATGAAACGCCGCGAAGCCACGCGCCGAAGAGAATAGCCGATTACCGTCGCACGGGTGGGAGTCGCATTTACGTCCCCCCGCGCCGACTTCCCGGCCATGCGTATCACTGACAGCGAGGGAGTTCGCACGATCACCTTCGACCGGCCCGAGGCGATGAACGCGATGACAACCCACATCGCGTCGGACCTCGCGGACGCCTTCGAGTCGCTCGACCCCGAGGAGCACGACGCCTGCGTCCTCACGGGCGAGGGGAAGGCGTTCTCCGCCGGCGGCGACATCCAGATGATGGCCGAGCGCGACTGGAACGCCGACGAGTCCTACGAGGTCATGACCTCGACGTTCGGCCGCGTCGCCGAGTCGGCCATCGAGTCTTCGGTGCCCATCGTCGCGAAGGTCAACGGCGACGCCGTCGGCGCGGGGATGGCGGTCACGCTCGTCGCCGACTTCGCCATCTCGGTCGACACCGCCCGCTTCGGCGCGGGCTTCGTCAAGGTCGGTCTCGTCCCCGACACGGGCGGGACGTTCCTCCTCCCGCAGATGCTGGGGCTGCGCACGGCGAAGGATCTCGCCATCACGGGACGGCTCGTCAGTGCCGAAGAAGCCGCCGAGATGGGAATCGTGAACGAGTCGGTCGCGGCCGAGGAACTGGACGCCGCCGTCGACGACCTCGTGGCAACGTTGAAAGAGCGACCGACACGCACCATCGGCCTCATTAAGGAGGGCATCCACGGCAACACGGGCCGCGGGTGGGCGGACGCACTGGACCGCGAGGCGATGCTGCAGGCCCGCGCGTACGACACCCCCGAACACACGGAGGGCGTCAGTGCCTTCTTGGAGAAGCGCGACCCCGAGTTCTGAGCGGTCGGCTCACAGACCGAGGAACGCCTCGGCGTTCTCCCAGAGGATCTTCCGCTGAACCTCCTCCGGGTAGTCGGTGTACTCGGCGAACTGCTGGAGCCACTTCTCGGGGCGAATCATCGGATAGTCGGTGCCGAACATCACCTTGTCCTTGAGCACCGTCCCGGCGTAGTGCAACACCTGGTCGTCGATATACTTCGGCAGCCAGCCCGAGAGGTCCATGTAGACGTTACCCTTCTGCTGGCAGATGGCGAGCTGTTGTTTCTCCCACGGGAACGCCGGATGAGCGATGAGAATCTGGAGGTCCGGATGGTCGGCGGCGACGTCGTCGATGAGCATCGGGTCGCCGTACTTGACCTTCAAGCCTCTCCCGCCCGGGCTGCCCGCGCCGAGCGTCGAGTTGCCGCCGTGGAAGACGACCGGGACGCCGAGGTCCTCGATTGTCGAAAAGAGCTGCTCGTGTTCGGGGTCGTTGGGGGCGAAGCCCTGGGCGATCTGCTGGAACTTGAACCCCGAGAGACCGAGGTCCTCGACGCAGCGTTCGGCCTCCTCGACGCAGTCCGGCTTGAGCGGGTCGACGCTCCCGAAGCCGACGAGGAAGTCCGGATAGTCGTCGCGCACTTCGGCGACGTAGTCGTTCGGCACGGGCGGATTGCCCGTGTTGGTCTCGGCGTCCCAGCCGAGCATGACCGCGCGGCCGATGCCGGTCTCGTGGTACTCCTCCAGCATCGCGTCGTAGTCCCAGGTGTGGATGTCGGTGCCGAATTTCTTTGCGGCGTCCTGCATCATTTCACCGCCAGCGTCTTTCAGGAACTCGGCGGTCGGCTGGTGGGCGTGTGTGTCGATAGCGCGGGGACTGTCCTCGGCGGCGAGGACGGGTATATGTGCCATACGTTCGTGATAGACTGGCGGCGAGAAAAGCGTATCCCGGCGAGGGTCGGGTCACCGGGAGGTCAGTCGTGGAGGGTCGCGTCGAGTCGGCTACTCCTCGCCCGCGCGGGTCTTGATGAGGAACTTCATGTCGCCTTCAAGGACGACCGTGCCGTCCTGCTTCGTCGTCGTGCAGTCGATGACGACGAGTCCGGCGTCGTCGCGGCTGCTCAACTCCTTCTGCTCGGTGACGACCATCTCCTGGGTGATGGTGTCGCCGACGAAGACGGGGTTCGGGAGGTCCATGTAGTTCATCCCGAGGAAGGCGAGGGCCGTCCGTTCGACGATGCCCGAGCGGTAGACGAAGCCCGTCGCCTGCACGAACGTCATCGGGCCGTGGGCGATGCGCTGGCCGAACTGGGTGTCCTCGGCGTACTCCTTGTTGGTGTGGAGTTCGGTCCAGTCACCCGAGAGCGCGGAGTGCATGACGAAGTCGGCCTCGGTCACGGTGCGGCCGACGCTCTCGAACTCGGTGCCGACGGTGAAGTCTTCGAAGTAGTGTGGCTCGTAACTGTAGGCCATAGCGCACCTACCCACAACAATGATAAAAGTTTGTGTACTTTCCGAGGGGGTGGGCTACGGTAAGGTTTAACAATGTGAGAAGCGATGGCACACGTGATGGAACGACGCCCGTTCGTGTGTCGAGACTGTAAGGAGCGCGTGAGTTCGATGGCCTACCGGTCCTCTTGCCCGGACTGCGGCGGCGGACTCAAACCGTGGCGGGCGACAGGGTAGTCGGCAGCGACCGAGCAGCCACACCGTCTCGACGGAGGAGTGTGACGAGCGGCCGGCTGTGTCACACCGCGAACAGTCCGGCCAACCCGCAGGCGTCTTATCGGCGGCGTCCGTATCCACCGAGTGACTACTATGAGTGACGAACAGGGGGAAGTCGGTGGGCCGGACCCGGCGTCGATTCGGTCGATCGCGGTGACCGCCGAGGACGTGATTTCGGCTGTCGAAGCCGCCGAACGGGGCCGTGAGCGAGTCGTCCTGCGCATCACTCCGCCGTTCTACGGCCGGATGCGCGCACGGATCCATCTCGAAGGCGGCGAGGGCGAGTACGACGGCGACGTCGCTCCCATCCATCTCGGGCCGGAGGCGTTCGTCGACGACGACGCTCCCGCGTATCCCGACGTCGACGAGACCGAAGACCGGTTGCGCGAGCGCGGCGAGTACGACGTCGAGACACACCGCGAGGCACACGAGGCGGCCGTCGAGGAGTGGCGGACGGCCCTCCGTCGACACGTCGTCGACGCTGTGACGCTCGAAACGGCGGACGGCTCACACCGTATCGACGTCAAGCTGCTCGGATAGAAGTCGTCGCGAGAACGCACGTCGACAGCGCGGCCGCTCGCCGGGTGAAAAACACGAAAAGTCGTCTAGTGCCGATGCCTCAGGGTCCGGCCTTACAGCCGCTGAAGGTTCTTCGCGCGCGGGCCCTTGTCGGCCTGCTCGATGTCGAATTCGACTTCCTGGCCCTCTTCGAGGTCAGGACCGCCGACGTCTTCCATGTGGAAGAACACGTCGTCGTCCGCGTCGTCAGTCTCGATGAAACCGTAACCGCCTGTGTCGTTAAAGAAAGCGACCTTACCTTTTGCCATTCGCAATTACTCCATCCCCTAGTCAGACGGTCGGCCGTATATACCTGTGGGTTCGGTTCGCAACCCGCGTAGACCCCGAACGTTAACCGCACAGACCCGAACACGCACGTATGCGACGGCGAGCGGTTCTCAGGGTGGCCCTCGACCTCGTCGTCCTCGTCGCCGTGGCCGGGCTCCTCGTCGCGGTCCACGAACTGCTGCCCGCGGCGACGCAGACACAGCTTGCGTTCGACCACGGCGCGCCCCGACCGCTCACGCTCGTCACGGCGGCCTACGTCCACGCCGACGACGCCCATCTCCTCGGCAATCTGCTCGGCTACGGCACGATGACGGCAGTCACGTATCTCGTGACCAGCCATCTCGGTCGCAGACGCTGGTTCTGGTGGACGAGCCTCTGTCTGTTCCTCCTCGTCCCCGTGCTCGTCAACCTCGCGAACTACGCGGTACTGTTGACGTGGTTTCCGGGTCTCACCCCGACCAACCGTGGCTTCTCGGGTGTCGTCGCCAGCTTCGGCGGCTTCCTCTTCGTCGCTGCCGCGGTCTTCGTCGGCGACGAGTACGGCCGCTCGGTCGGCGTCTACGTCGGCGAAGCAGCGGGTCTCCTCGTGCTCGCGTTGGTCACCGCGCGCGCCTCGGGGACGGTCTCGGTGCTCTCGGCAGGGCTGGTCGTCATCGGACTCGTCGCTGCGGTCTTCGGTGTCCGGCTGGAGCTCAAACGTGGTGGCGTCTCCGCCGCGGCCGACCGCCCCCGTCGACGCGTGTTGGCCGACGCTCTCTTCGCGGGGTCGCTGTTCGCCCTCGTAGGCATCCTCGTCTACGGTCTCGTCCCGACCACCGTCGTCGTCGACGGCCGGTTGACGAACGTCTTCGCGCACGCCGTCGGCTTCGCCTTCGGCGTCGTGCTCGCGCTCGCCACCGCCGCCCTCGACGGGCGAGTTGGTGCGGACGCTGGCTGGCCGAGACGGTGAGTGGGTGACGGCGCGTCGGAGCCAACGCGGCGGCGTCGAACCGTTTTTGCCGCGACGGCTGTACGGACCCGTATGGACAGCTACCGGCGTGGCAAGCAGGTCGACCGGAACAACGTCCGGGCGCGCGTCCGGGCACCGTACCGCGGCGTGCTGCCGCTCATCTGGGCCATCGGAGCCGTCTTGTTGCTCGTCGTGTCGCTCTTCGTCGGGCCGGACGGCGCGCTCGCCGTCGTCTTCGTGATGCATCTGTTCTTCGCGGGCATCATCCATCTCGACATCAAAGTCCAGCGCCGTCAGGGGCTGGAGTGGGGACTCTGGCGACATCTCTGGTTCGGGGCGGCCGTCGTCTTCCCGCTCGTCGCGCTCGTCTACTACCTCTACAGCGGGCGGAAGGTCCGCGCGGAGAACGAGCGACGGAACACGGGCGACGCTGACACCGGCGAGAGCGAGGGCGACGTCGACGAATCCGACGAGATCGACGAGACCGACGAGTGACGCGCCGTGCGAACGCCGCTCAGACCCAGCGGGAACGTTAATACTGTTGTGCAGCGAACATGAACCATGTCCGAACAGTGCGTTCGCCGACTGAGCTCGTTCTGCGGCGAACGGGTCGGCAGCGGCTTTCTCGGGTCGGTCTTCTACACCGACTCGGGGTTCACGAAGGTCCACAGCTCGCCCGAAATCCGGGCGGCGTTCTCCGCCGAGGAAGTCACCCGGCTCGTCGCACGTGCGCGAGCGATCCACCGGGCACTCGTCGAGGCGAGTCAGATCGGAAGCAGTCTCGGCGAGCCACAGTCGGTCGTGACGCAGTTCGAGCAGTTCTTCACCATCCAGCTGCCGATATCCGACTGCGACGGCGTCGTCCTCCTCTTCTCGCGTGACGTCGGACGCAACCTCTCGACGTTCGTCGACGAGTGTCGTTCCTTCGTCGGCGACGACGCCGACTCGATGGCGGTGTAAGCCGACGGCCGAAGACCGGTTGGCGGGAGTCATGGGAGTCCAGTGGCGCGGACGGGACGAGATGGAACGAGATGGAACGAGACGGGACGGAACGACAGACCACGAGCTATATCACGAACGACCCGGTAGGTTTCGCCATGTCTCGTTCAGCCCGTGGTGGTAGCAGTGCCATCCCGGACGTCTATCTCGTCGGTGCCGGACAGTCCGACTACGGCGCGTTCCCCGACGAGAGCTACCGCTCGCTCTTTCGGACCGCGTACGAAGCCGCCGTCGAGAGTGCGGGCGGCGTCGACCCCGGCGACGTCGACGAAGCGGTACTCGGCACGCTCGGCGTCGGCGGCCGCCAACTCGGCCTTCCCGGTCCCGCCGTCACCGAACACGTCGGCCTCCACGGCGTCACCTGCACGCGCGTCGAGAACGCCTGTGCGGCGTCGGGCTACGCGCTCCGACAGGCCGTAATGGCCGTCAAGAGCGGCATGGCCGACCTCGTGTTGGCAGGCGGCGTCGAAGTCATGACCGATATGTCGACGGAGGCGACGAAATACTGGCTCGGCGTCAGCGGCGAGACTGAGTGGGAGCGGCTGGCCGGGACGACCTTCTCTGGCGTCTACGCCCAGATGGCAGACGCCTACCTCCGCGAGTACGACGTCCCGCGCGAAGCAATGTCGCACGTCGCCGTCAAGAGCCACGCCAACGGCGCGAAGAACCCGCACGCGCATCTCCGCTTCACCTGCACCGTCGACGACGCCGAGTCGGGCACCGTCGTCGCCGACCCGCTCACGCTCTATCACTGCTGTCCGACCTCCGACGGTGCGGCCGCGGTCTTCGTCGCCAGCGAGGAGGTCGCCCAGTCGTACGACGACAAGGTGAAGATCACCGGTGTCGGCGCGGCGAGCGACCGTGTGGGGCTGTTCCAACGGGACTCCTACACGTCGGTCCCGGCCTCGAAAGCCGCGGGCGACGAGGCCTACGAGATGGCCGGAATCAGCCCAGGCGACCTCGACTTCGCGGAGGTCCACGACTGCTTCTCCATCGCCGAACTGCTCGCCTACGAGGACCTCGGCTTCTGCGAGCGTGGCGAGGCGGGTGACCTCGCGCTCTCGGGGACGACCGCTATCGACGGCGAGTTGCCAGTGAACACCTCCGGCGGCCTCAAGTCGAAGGGCCACCCCATCGGCGCGACGGGTGCGGGCCAGGCCGTCGAGGCGTTCAAGCAGTTGACGGGCGGGGCGGGCGAGCGACAGCTGGACGACCCCCAGCGCGGGCTGACGCACAACGTCGGCGGCAGCGGCGGCGCGGCCGTCGTCCACGTCTTCGAGCGCGAGGACGCGGAGCCTGCTGGGAGCACGGACGGCGCGGAGGGCGGAGAATGACCGACGGGCGCGGCAGCGCGGTCGGTATCGCGGGTATCGGGGTCTACCTCCCGCGGGCCCGTATCGACGCCGAGACCGTCCGCGAGGCGTGGGGGCAGTTCTCGGCTGCAGGGGTGCAGTCGAAGGCCGTCGCCGGTGCGGACGAGGACAGCCTGACCATGGCCGCCGACGCGGCCGAACGGGCACTCGACGCTGCCGGTGTCGACGCGACCGCTCTCGAACAGCTCGTGCTCGCGACGACGACCCCGCCGTTGGCCGAGGAGGACCCGACGGCGCGACTCGGCGAGTTCCTCGGTGTCGACGCCGCGACACCGCGTCGCTTCTTCACCGGCAGTACCCGCGCCGGGACGCAGGCACTCGGGACGGCCGAACCGGGCGAGACGCCCGCGCTCGTCGTCGCCGCCGACTGCCCGCGGGGGGAGCCGAACAGCCCCGAGGACCACGCCGCCGGTGCGGGAGCGGCGGCGTTCGTCCTGAGCGAGGCTGGAGCGGCGAAGTTCGTCGACCACGCCGAGTACGCCGTCGACTATCCGGGGACGCGGTTCCGTAGACAGGGGAGCGAGCGGGTCGAAGGTCTCGGCGTGAGTGCCTACGACCGCCAGGCGTTCGTCGAGTGCGTCGCGGGGGCGGTCAGCGGTCTCGACAGCGACCCCAATCCGTCCGCCGTCGCCCTCCAGGCACCGGACGGCAAGCTGCCGTACCGCGTGACCGGCGCGCTCGGCGTCGACGCGGAGGCTATCTCCTCCGTCACACCGATCCACGAGTTCGGCGACCTCGGGGCGGCCAGCCCGCTCGTCGCGCTCGCGACGGCACTCGACGCTGGCCACGAGCGCGTGTTGACCGTCGGCTACGGGGGCGGCGCGGGTGCTGACGCGCTGGTCGTCGCCTGTGAGGCCGACGGCCCCGACGACTTCCCGCCCGTCGAAACGAGCGACACCGAGGGAGTACAGGTCAGCTACGCTGAGTATCTGCGACTCCGGGGCGAACTCACCGGCGAGCCACCGGCGGGCGGCGGGGCCGCGGTCTCTGTGCCCTCGTGGCGACGGACGCACGAGGCGCGGTACCGCCTCGTCGCGGGCAAGTGCGCCGAGTGCGGCGCGCTCACCTTCCCGCCGGAGGGTGCCTGTCGCGCGTGCCACGCGCTCGACGAGTTCGAGCGCGTCGAGTTGCCCCGAGAGGGAGAGATAGAGACGGTGACGACCGTCTCGCCCGGTGGCGCGCCGCCGGAGTTCGCGCAGTTCGGCGCGCGCGGCGGCGACTTCGCGGTCGCGCTCGTCGCCTTCGAACACGCGGGCGAGACGGTGAGTATGCCGCTACAGGTCGTCGACACCGACCCCGAGGCAGTCAGCGCGGGCGACGCTGTCGAGGCGACGAGACGGCGGATCTACACACAAGAGGGCGTGACGCGCTACGGGACCAAAGTCCGGCCGCTCGACTAATTCGGCCAGTTTGACTACTCGGAGAACCGCGCCAGCGACTCGCCCGCTTCCAGCGCGAGCAGTCGGCGTTTGAGGTCGGTCCCGGCCTCCGCGGAGAAGCCGCCGAGACCGTCGGCGGCGACGACGCGGTGACAGGGAACGACGATGGGGACGGGGTTGGCTCCGCAGGCCTGCCCGACCGCCTGCGCCGAACTGCCGAGGTCGGCCGCGAGGTCGCCGTAGGTGCGCGTCTCGCCGTACGGAATCGCGGACATCAGCCGCATCACGTCGCCGAGGAGACCGTCGGGATAGTCGACGGGTACGTCGAACGCTTGCAGCTCACCGCGGCCGTAGGCGGCGAGTCGCGCCCGTAGCTCGTCTTCGTCGACGTCGAGATACGACTCGTCGAGACTCATCTCCGAGTCGAGCATATCGAAGCGCATGGGACGCTGTAGGCGAGCGGGGGATATGTAGCCCGCTGGTGTCGGGTAGCGAACTTCTGACTACCACTCGGGCAGCGGCTCGATGCGGAACACGTAGTCGTCGTAGGCCGCGTCGAGTCGTGTCGGCCCCTCCTCCTCGGTGTGGCGGTGACAGAGGAGCGCGGCCGCCTCAACGGGGTCGTTGCTGGTCTCTTCGAGGTAGCGTTCGAGGACGACGAACGTCGCCGGTTCCGAACAGCCGCGGCGACGGCAGACCGGACGCTCGTCGGCCACGGGTTCGACCGCCTCGACGCCCAACTCCTCCTCGGACTCGTCGTCCAGCTCTTCGTCGAGCGATTCGGGTTCGGACTCGTCGAGCCGGTCCAGTGCTGTTTCGAGTTCCCGGCGTCGCTGGCGACGCTCTGCCTGCCGTGCCTGTTCGACTCGTCCGCGCTTCGTGTCGGCCATACCCGTAAGACGCGGGAGGACGGGATAACACTGTGCCGCGCTCGACATCTCACGAAGAGAATGATTTACCTCCCCTGCGGCGAGCGTTTCTTCATGAACGTTTGTGTGCTTGGTGCGGGCACGATGGGCCACGGCATCGCCCAGGTGAGCGCGATGGGTGGCCACGACGTGGTCCTCCGCGACATCAACCAGAACATCGTCGACGAGGGGCTAGAGCACATCCGCGAGAACCTCCAGGGCGGCGTCGACCGCGACAAGGTGACCGAGAGCGAGCGCGACGCCGCACTCGACCGTATCGAGGGGACGACGGACCTCGCTGCGGCCGTCGCCGACGCGGACCTCCTCGTCGAGGCAGTCCCCGAGGACGAGGAACTGAAACAGAAGGTGCTCGCGGAGGCCGAAGGGCACGCCCCCGCCGACTGCGTCGTCGCCAGCAACACCTCCTCCATCTCGGTGACGGGCATCGCGAGCGCGCTCTCGGACCCCTCGCGGGCCGTCGGCCTGCACTTCTTCAACCCCGTGCACATCATGGGGCTGGTCGAAGTCGTCGTCGCCGAACAGACAAGCGACGCGACGAGGGAGTTCGCCGAGGTGTTCGTCGAGAGCGTCGGCAAGACCGCCGTCGTCGTCGAGGACTCCCCCGGCTTTGCGACCTCGCGGCTCGGCGTCGCACTCGGCGTCGAGGCGATGCGGATGGTCCAGGAGGGCGTCGCCAGCCCCCGCGACATCGACGCGGCGATGGAACTCGGCTACAACCATCCGATGGGTCCTATTGAACTCGGCGACGTGGTCGGACTCGACGTCCGTCTGGGCATCCTCGAACACCTTCGAGAAGAGCTCGGCGAGCGGTTCCGGCCGCCGACGATACTGCGAAAGAAGGTCCGGGCGGGGAAGCTGGGTAAGAAGTCGGGCGAAGGATTCTACGTCTGGGAGGACGGCGAGATCGTCGGTGTCTCTGGAGAGGTGGAGGATGAGTAACGACGACAGCTCATCGGTCCTCGATGTCGCCGCCGGCTGCGACCTCGTTCGCGTCGAAATCGACGCGCGCGCCGAGTACGTCGCCACTGTCACTATCGACCGGCCGGAGGCCCGCAACGCGCTGAACGGCCAGATTCGCGACGAACTGAAGCGCGTCTTCGCGGCCGTCGCAGACGACGAGTCGGTTCGGGTGGTCGTCCTCACCGGAGCCGACGAGGCGAAGGCGTTCGTCGCCGGAGCGGACGTGAAAGAGCTGCGCGAGCGCGGCGTCGTCGAACAGCGCGAGGCGAGCGAGCGGCCGCGGGTCTACGAGGCCGTCGCCGACTGTCCCAAGCCGGTCATCGCGCGGGTCAACGGCCACGCCCTCGGCGGCGGCTGCGAACTCGCGCAGGCCTGCGACGTCCGCATCGCCCGCGCAGACGCCAAACTGGGCCAACCCGAGATCAACCTCGGGCTGATTCCCGGCGGCGGCGGCACGCAACGGCTGACCCGTCTCGTCGGCCCGGGGCAGGCGATGCGGCTCGTGCTCTCGGGGGAACTCGTCGACGCGACAGAGGCGGCCGACATCGGTCTCGTCGAGGAGGCGGTCGCGCCCGACGAGTTGGACGCGCGCGTCGACGACCTCGCCAGAAAGATGGCGTCGAAGAGTCCGCTCGCGCTCCAGCGGGCGAAGGAGGCGGTGCAGGCGGCCTCGCGGCTGGACCTCGATGCGGGTCTCGACTACGAGAAGGAGCTGTTCGTCGGCCTGTTCGCGACCGAAGACAAGAACGAGGGCATCGACGCGTTCTTCGAGGACAGAGCTCCCGAGTGGCAGGGACGCTGAGTACGAAAGCCCGCACCGCCGTCGACGTGTCAGAGGCGTCGTCGACGGCAGCCCGGACAGTATATCTATATATTTTCCAGATATATCAACGCGGCGGCTACCACAGCGCGTACCCTTTTGTCGGTGGCTCCCAGAGCGAACGACATGAGCAGGGGAGAGCAGTCGACGGCCGACGAGACGTCGTCCGGAGCCGACGGGCCACGAGAGCGGCCGCGAGTCGACGACCTGCTCGACGAACTCGAACTCTTGGAGCAGCAGGTCCGAGCCCCCGAGGCCAAGGCACAGCTGGCGGAGACGATGCGGCTGGCCCGACGCCTCGACATCGACACGCGCGGGACCTTCGGCAACGTCGTTACGGGCGGCTTCGACCGGACCGACGCTGCCGAGGCACTCGTCGGCAGCGTCGTCTTCGGCATCCCGATGCTCGTCGAGAGCGGAACGCTGGAGGTCGGTTCGTTCGTCGCCGGCAACGTCGCCTATCTCGTTGGGACGCTCGCGTTCACCGTCGTGCTCGTCCACGGGCTCATCTACGTCGCCGACTTCCAGGAGGTCGAGGTGGTCAACCCGGTCCTCGGCCTCGTCCCGCGCCGCATGGTCGGCGTGCTCTCCATCTCGGCGGCGACGGCGACGGCGTTGATGACGGTCTGGGGCCGCGTCGACTGGTCGACGCCGTGGGTCGCTGCCTGCCAGGTGAGCGTCTGTTTCGTCGCGATGGCCATCGGTGCGGCACTCGGTGACATCCTCCCCGGAAGCTAGCCCCACATCTCAACGAACCGGCCATACGGCTTATCTACGAGTCGCTGGTAGTCCCGAAGGAGCATGACCACACGTCGGAGCGTACTCGCTGGGGTTCCCGGACTGCTTGCACTGAGCAGCGGCTGTGCGGGTCTCGGCGGGTCGGACGCGCTGACCTTCGAAGCGTCGACGGCTAGAACCGAAGCGAGCGTGGCCTCGGAGGCGAACTACGAACTCGACGGCGTCGAGGACCTCACCATCGAGCGTGAGTTCGCAGGCCAGACGGCCACGGCGATCAACCGCGTCGCGACGTACGAGAAATCGCTGTCGATTCCGCTCGTCGGGTCGGCGCGGCTGGGTGTCTTCGCCGCCATCGCCACCCCGGCCATCGAGATCGCGGGCGAGACGTTCAACCCCGTCGGTGACTACGACAACGACCAGCTCGTCCAGTTGCTTCAGAGCAACTACGAGGGGATCAGCAACGCCCAGGAGGTCTCCTCGCAGACCGTCGCCGTCCTCGGAACGGACACGTCCGTGACGAAGTTCCGGGCGACGGCGGACTTCAACGGGCAGGACGTCGACGTCAACATCCACGTCACGAAGGTCCGCAGCGGCGCGGACTTCGTGGCCTGTTTCGGCGTCTATCCGAGACGGCTGGACGAACAGGAGAACGTGCTGTCGATGATGACAGCGATGCAGCATCCGGTCGAGTCCAGTAGCTGACGCCGGCAACGCTTTTCTCTCCGGGCCGCAAGCGCGATGACATGAACGCCGAACTCGTCGCAGGCGGGCTCCTCACCGGACTCGGTGTCGTCGGCTACCTCGTCGGTGCCGTCGCGCCGTATCCCGGACGCGCCTTCTCGTTGAGCGGCGTGATGGTCGGTATCACGCTCTTGGCCATCGGCTACGGGAGAGCCGGAGTATGACCCAGGCCATCGTCTACACCGCCGACGGCATCGACCGCTACGACGACCTCGAACGCGCCAAGCGGGCTGCCGGGACGACGTGGGTCCGCGCCGAGACCGACGACCACGACGAACTCCAGCGCGTGGCGGACGTCTTCGGCATCCATCCGCTCTCTGTCGAGGACATCCACCGTGACGTCCGACCGAAGACCGAGCTGTTCCCGAACCACACTTTTGTCCTCGTGAAGACGGCCTCGCTGCGCCGCGGAGAGACGACGTTCGACGAAGAGCTTCGCACCAAGCAGGTCGGACTGTTCATCGGGTCGGACTGGCTCGTCACGCTCTCGGTCTCGGAGATGCCCGCGGTCGAGGTGGTCTGGGACAACATCGAAAACGGCGAGTCGCGCGCCCGGCGGTTCGGGCCGGACTTCGCGGCCTACCGCGTCGTCGACCGCGTCGTCGACGACTACTATCTGCTGCTCGACGACGTGGAGACGACCATCGAGGCCATCGAGGACGGCATCCTCGGCGGTCCCGACCAGACGATCCTCGAAGCGCTGAACGCGGTCCGTCGCGACCTGCTCTCGTTTCGGAAGGTCGTCTGGCCGACCCGCGAGGCGGTCAACGTCCTCGCTCGCGGCGACCCCGACGAGGTGCGCGACGCGACCGAGAAATACTACCGCGACGTTTACGACCATCTCGTCCAGCTGGCCGACCTCACGGAGACCTACCGCGACCTCGCCCGTGGTGCACGGGACATCTACCAGAACGCCGTCGCCCAGTCGACCAACGAGGTGATGAAGACACTGACCGTCGTCGCCACCGTCATCCTGCCGCTGACGCTCGTCGTCGGCGTCTTCGGGATGAACTTCTCGGGCGGTCCGTTCAATATGCCCGAGCTGGGCTGGACGTACGGCTATCCGGCGATCATGCTTGGCATGGCGGCAGTCTCGTTCGTCTTGCTCGTCTACTTCCGACGGGAAGGCTGGCTCTGAACCAGGAGCAACCGTTATATGTGTAGAATCGTTCTCTTTGCGGAACCGTTAAGTTACTCAACAACACGCACGTCGTAGCCGGTTTCCACCCCGAGATGGCGGCAAAGAGCGTTCTATCGCTTGGTTTACGGCGACACACATCAGCGATAGCTTTATATACTTTTCGCGCTTACTACTGGTAACGGACGGTACCCGGGATATCTGTCTTTTCCCCCTCCCGACGAGGCAGTCGTCCGCCCACCCATCATGACCGAAACGAACATCAGACGATACAGCAGCAGCACAGCCGAGCAGGAGAGTGAGCGACAGACAGAGAGCGAGGAGATTCGACTCTGCCCCGAGTGTGAGGGCCGACTCGTCACCGACGAAGAACACGGCGAACTCGTCTGCGGTGACTGTGGTCTCGTCGTCGAGGAAGGCAACGTCGACCGCGGCCCGGAGTGGCGCGCGTTCGACAGTGCCGAGCGTGACTCGAAGTCCCGCGTCGGTGCCCCCACGACGAAGATGATGCACGACAAGGGACTGTCGACCAACATCGGCTGGCAGGACAAAGACGCCTACGGCAAGACCCTGTCGAGCCGCCAACGCCAGCAGATGCAGCGGCTCCGCACGTGGAACGAGCGGTTCCGCACTCGCGACTCCAAAGAGCGCAACCTCAAGCAGGCACTCGGCGAGATCGACCGCATGGCCTCCGCACTCGGCCTGCCGCAGGCCGTCCGCGAGACCGCGTCGGTCATCTACCGCCGCGCGCTCGCCGAGGACCTCCTGCCGGGACGCTCCATCGAGGGCGTCGCCACCGCCGCGCTCTACGCGTCGGCCCGACAGGCCGGGACGCCCCGCTCGCTCGACGAGATCGCGAGCGTCTCCCGCGTCGAGAAGATGGAGCTGACCCGGACGTACCGCTACATCGTCCGCGAGCTCAAGCTGGAGATCCAGCCCGCCGACCCCGAGCAGTACGTCCCGCGGTTCGCGAGCGACCTCGGTCTCTCCGACGAGGCCGAACGCCGGGCGCGCGAACTGCTCCGCACGGCAAAGGAAGCAGGCATCCACAGCGGCAAGTCGCCGGTCGGTCTCGCCGCCGCCGCCGTCTACGCCGCGTCGCTCCTGACCAACGAGAAGGTCACACAGAACCAGGTGTCGAACGTCGCCAACATCAGCGAAGTCACCATCCGAAACCGGTACAAGGAACTCCTCGAAGCCGAGGACCTCGGCCTGTTCGTCTGATGGTGTGTGGCGGCCGGTCGCCTTTTTATCCCGTTTCTCCCCTGCGCCGACGAGGTAGGTCTCAAAAGTCTGTTGGCGCGCAAACTTTTATTGAGCCAGCAAGCGCACGAGTGAGTATGGTCGAAGCGTTTGTCCGTCTTCTGTGCCCGGAGTGTGGGAAGGAGTGGGAGTCCACCCCCACGGATTTACCGGAGACACGGCAGAACTTCAGCTGTCCGAACTGTCACGCGACGCGGCGGCTGACGGAGTTCATGCGGACCGAACGCGATCTCGAAATCGTCCGGCAGTTCGAGTAGGCTACTGCTCTGCGACCGACGACCGCGCGCCGCAGGCGTCGCACTTCAGCAGTGTCGCACCTTTTTCGGAGACGAGCTGTGTGTCCGGGAGTCCACACTCCGAACACAGGACGTACTGGTCGACGTAGTCGTCGAGCGCGTCAGCGAGCCGTCGCTGTTTGAACGAGCCGGTCAGCCGGGCGCGGCCACGGTCGTCGAGTTGGGCACTCGTCCCGAGGTCCGTCTGGAGGAAGCTGAGGAGCTGTCGGTCCTCGCGGTCCAGTCGGTCGAGCGTCTCCTGGAAGTTCTCGTAGATGGTGACGTTTCCCTCGGGACGGACCGCTGGCGTGGGGACCTCGAACCGGTCGTCCGTCGCTTCGACGTCCGGTGCCGCCTCCATCGCACGGTCGAGTTGGTCCTCGTATCCCATGTCTCAACGGTGGACGTCCCGAGACAAAAAACGTTCAGGACTACTGTCGCTACGCGGTGATATCTGCCGCGTTAGCGGCTATCTACGCACTCGTGTGTTAACGAGACTCAAGATAATAATATAACCCTCCAGTGGTAACTTGGCGTTGCTCATGAAGAAGCAGGAGCTCATCCACCTACACGGCCTGCTTGCAGAGGTACAGAACCAGTGCGAAAAATGGGAGGGCGATGAATTCCCAATGACCGAGTATCAGAACCTCGGCGTACGACCAACATCTATCCACAAATCGAAGACCGACCACAAAGCTGCTGTTTTCAAACTCGCCAAGGGAATCACGAAATCGGTGAGCGACGCCGAGACCGAACCCCTGGCTGCTCAGGCGGACTAATCTCTCGTCATCTCCTCGCTGCTCTCAGACCGACCAGCTACGCGTCTTGCTCGTCGTCCACCGTTTCGGGGACGACCTCCGTCGAGAGGGTCTTCAGCGGAATGTTGTCGAGACGCATTCCGATCTCCTTCCGAGCGATGCGACGGGCGTGTTCCTCACGCTCGACGTTGAACACGGTCATCTCCAGTTCGAGCGCGACGAGTGCCTCGTCGGCAGCGATGAACGCCGGCGGGAGCTCCTCGCCGGACTCCGTCTCCCGGTGAGCCATGTCGATCTCGACGTGGTTGAGGTCTGGATTGAGCATCTCCCCCGTCTTCGAGATGGCGATACGGACGGCTTCGTCGGCCGTCTCTACGTCGTACACGGGGACTGCTGCCTCGACGACGACTCTGCAATCCATATGTCATGTTTGTCTGTCATCGTGTAAGAAGCTTCGGCCAAACACGCCGCTCGGTGGTCGAGAGAAACGAGGGGAAACCCCTCGAAGAGGCGGACGGTCCGGGCAAGAGCCATCCACCCCGTAGAGATAGCGAAGGGAACGAGTTCCCTACCGCGGCTCTGTCAGTCCGGGCAAGGCCGACGGAGCCGCGTTCGCTGCCGGTGTTGTGTCAGAGGCACCCCGGCATCACTCTCTTTCTCCCCATCCATCTTTACCTCACGCCTCGGGTAGTTTCGTCAACTCCTGAAATTAGACATTTAAAACTTTCTCTGTTTTATATATAATCGTCTCATCCGAACCCTTATAGTCACTGTGCCGACTAAACTACCCGATGACACGACCGGACCCCGCCGAAGTGATGGCCGTCATCGCACGCCGTGGGCGGGTGTTGCGAGCGGTCGACGCCGAGGGGGTCCGGAAGCGAACACTCGTCAGCGAGTTGGACGTTTCGCGGTCGACGGTCGACCGGAGTATCCGCGAACTGGAGTCGGTCGGCTTCATCGAACGCGCCGACGAAGGCGGCTACCGACGGACGCTTCCGGGGGAGCTTGCCCTCGAAGAGTACGACCGGTTCGCGTCCTGCATCGACGGCGTCCTCTCGGGTATCGACGTGCTGTCCCTCCTACCCGCGGACGCGCCGTGTGACAGCCGGATTCTCGACGACGCGACGGTCGTCTTAGCAGAGCGGCACTCGCCGCACGTCCCGGTCAACCATATGAGCGATCTCGTTGCGCGGGCGACGAGGATCTGGTCGGTCGCCCCCGCAGTCCTGCCCCAGCAGGTGTCGATCTACCACGAACGGCTCACGACGAGCGACCTGTCGGCGCGGCTCACACTCACCGATGCGGTCGTCGAACATCTCGTCAGCCGTTACGAGACGGAGCTGCGCGAGGCACTCGCGACGGGGAACCTCGATATCAGACGGACGGACCAGTCGCTCCCGTACAGCCTCGTCGCGGCCGAGACGGCCGACGGGTCGGAAATGGGGCTGCTCGTCTACGCCGAGAGCGGCGTCAGGGGCTTCATCGGCAACGACGATCCCGACGCGTTCGAGTGGGCCAAACGACAGGTGAACACGTACTGGGACGCGGCGACACCGCTCAACGGCGTCGCCGACGGTAGCGTGACCGACAACAGGTAGCTATTACCACCCGCGCCGGGATGTGAGTCTCATGTTCCCGCCGATACCGTACCTCGAATGGATCGAGGGTCGGCCCGAAGAAGCGACGTACGACCTCGGTTCGAGCGACCTCCGACAGGACGAACCGACAGATGACGTCGTTCCACCTGCGCTCGTCGGACTCGCCCCACCCGAAGGCGACGTCACACTACGCACACAACTCGCGGCGTGCTACGACGTCGGCGAGTCGAACGTCCTCGTCACGGCGGGGGCGACACACGCGAACTTCCTCGCTGCAGCTGCAGCTATCGACCTCGCCGGAGGTGCCGACCTGGACGCGGCGGCCGGACCACAGCTACTCGTCGAGAAACCGGGATACCAGCCGCTCGTCGCGACACCCGAGGCACTCGGCGCACGCGTCGACCGGTTCTTCCGACCGGCCGAAGGCGACTATCCGCTGGTCCCCGAACGTGTCGCGAACGCGGCCGACGACGTCGCGCTGGTCAGTGTGACGAACCGCCACAATCCGAGCGGACGGCTGAGCAGTCGCGAGACGCTGGCCGAGCTGGCACGCGTCGTCGCCGACGACGGCGGCTACCTCCTCGTCGACGAGGTCTATGGTCCGTACGTCGAGACAGTCGACGACGGCCCGTTCGGGGGCGTCACGGCTGCGGGGCTACCGAACACCGTCGTCACCAACTCGCTCACCAAGTTCCACGGACTGGGTGGGCTGCAAGTCGGCTGGCTCGTCGGGCCGGAGCGGTTCGTCGAGCGGGCGAGAAAGGTGATGCAGCACGTTCCGGCGGTCGCAGAGCCGAGCGTCGCACTGGCTCGGCGGGCACTCCACCACGAAGAACAGCTCACGATGGACGCGCGAGCACTGCTCCGAACGAACCACGGGCAGCTGGCGTCGTTCGTCGAGGGACGTGGTGATCTGGCTGGTCCGCTCTTCGACGGGAGCACCTTCGGCTGTTTCGCACACGAGACCGCCGACGGCGACGCGGTTGCGACGGCGGCGTGGGACCGGGGCGTCCTCGTCGTCCCCGGTCGGTTCTTCGGCCAACCCGACGCGTTTCGGCTGTCGCTCGGCCGTTCGCCCGACGAGGTGGAGGCGGGGCTGTCGGTGTTGGGTGACGTCCTCGATTCGCTGTGAGCGCGTGAGCGAAGCGACCGGAGCTATCGAGCGGCGGAACAGGGCGGAAGACAGACAATGCGGGCGGCGAGCAGACGACGCTGGTGGCGGTGACGGTCACGAGGGAGTGCGTCGTACGACGGCGGCGTCCCCCGCGGCGACGGTCAGTGCATGGGGTCGGTTGGCCGCCTCTCCGGACAAAAAGTCTCGCGTCGGTGCTACCGGAGCAGCGCGTCGACTTTCTCGATAGGATGTGGCGGGTCGCCCGTCTCGCCCGTCTTCTCGGCCAGCTGTGAGCGACAGGAGGCTCCGGGGGCGACGACCTCGTCGCCGGGGCTGTCGTCGACCTGGTCGTAGAGGATGCGGCCGATGGCCTTACTCATCGAGAGATGTTCGGTCTCGTAGCCGAAGGACCCGGCCATCCCACAGCAGGTCGAGTCCAGCGGGTCGACCTCGTAGCCGGCCCGGCGGAGCACGCCGACCGCGTGGTGGTCCTTCTTCGTCGACTTCTGGTGGCAGTGGCCGTGGTAGGTGAGCGACTCGGTCGGACTGTCGAAACGCAGGTCATCGGTCAGCCGGAAGATGTCGAGATACTCCATCACGCCGTAGCTGTTTGCTGCGACGGTCTCGACGTCGTCGCCGGAGAGCAGGTCGAGATAGTCCGACTGGAACATCACGGCGTCGGAGGGTTCGACGACGACGACGTCCCAGCCCGCTTCGACCTCGGGTGCGAGGGCGTCGACGTTCTGTCGGGCCTCGGCGCGGGACTTGTCGAGGAACCCCTTCGAGTGTGCCGGTCGGCCGCTCGAAGCGACGTCGCGCGGGACCCGGATGTGGACGCCCGCGGCTTCGAGGACGCGGACGGCAGCCTTGCCAGCCTCTGGATGGTTGTAGGTGGTGTACGTGTCCGGAAACAGGAGGACCGTCCGCGTGGCCTGTGAGTACGGCACCTGCGCCCCGCCGCGGTCGCGGAACCAGTCGACGAAGCTCTCGCGGTGGAAGGTCGGCAGGTCCCGGTCGGCTGCGATGCCGATTGTCGACTCCATCAGACTCCGGACGCCCGGAACCTTCGTCGCCCAGTTCGACAGCGGCGCGAACGCCGAGCCGAGTTTGGAGAACGTGTCGATGTTTGCAAAGAGGTGGTCGCGGGCACTGGCTCCGTTTCGTTCGTGGTGTTCGTGGGTCACCTCGGCTTTCAGCTTCGCCATGTCGACCTCGCTCGGGCAGTCCTTCGAACAGCCCTTACAGCCGACACAGAGGTCGAGCACCTCGTGGACGAACTCCTCGGAGAACTGTTCGTCCTCGGGGAGGTCGCCGCTCATCGCCTGCCGGAGCATATTGGCCCGGCCGCGCGTCGACTGAATCTCCTCTTCGGCCGCGCGGAAGGTCGGACACATCACCCCGCCCGTGGTGTCCTGCATCCCGCGACAGCCCGCACAGCCGTGACAGAGTTCGACCATCCCCTGCATCCCGTTCTCGTTGTCCCACTCCAGTGCCGGGTCGAACCCGGCGTCGAACTCGTACGCCGGCGAGAACCGGAGCTGTTCGGTCATGTCGTGGGCCGTCGTCGGGCCGGGCGTGTGTCCCGGTCCGTCGCCGACAGCGTCGGTCTCGGCGAGTTCGTCGGGTGCGTAGCCACAGATGTTGCCCGGATTGAGCAGCCACTGTGGGTCGAAGGCGGTCTTGAGGTCGCGAAAGGCCCGCCACAGCCGGTCGCCGTACAGCTTCCGGTTCCACTGGGTCCGGGCACGGCCGTCGCCGTGTTCCCCGGAGACCGAGCCGCCGTACTCGACGACGAGGTCCGTGGCGGCGTCGGCGATAGCCTCGAACGTCGCCAGTCCCTCGGCTGTCTTCGTGTTGACCAGCGGCCGGATGTGGAGCACGCCCGGCCCGGCGTGGGCGTAATAGGAGGCGAACGTGTCGTGCTCGTCGAGGATGGCTTGGAAGTCGGCGACGTAGTCCGGCAGGTTCTCCGCCGGGATGGCGGTGTCCTCGATGTAGGCGATATGTTTGGCGTCGGAGGTGCGCGAGAGGAGGATAGGCAGCCCGGACTTGCGCATCTTCCAGAACTTCGCGCGCGTGTCGGCGTCGTGGGCCTCCATCGCCGTGACGGCGTACCGGGCTTTGTCGGTCGCGACGCGGTCGTCGCTCGGGTCGGTTTCGGTGTCGACGTCCCCCACTCTGTCGGCGACGAGGTCGGCGACCTGCTGGCGACCGTGGTCGTCGTCTTCGGCGTAGAACTCGACGAGCAGCACCGAGTCGGTCCCCTCGGGGAGCAGCCCGACGACGTCGCGGAACTCCGCGGTCTCGCGGGCCAGATCGAGCAGCACGTCGTCCATGACTTCCACTGCTGCGGGGTCGTGTTCGAGGATGGGCGCGACGTCCTCCATCGCGTCGAGCACGTCGTCGTAGGTCAGGAGGGCGACGGCGGCCGTGTTCGGCACGGGTTCCAGCGAGACGGTCGCCTCGGTGACGATGCCAAGGGTTCCCTCGCTGCCCGCGAGCAAGCGGGCGAGGTTGACCGTCCCCGGTTCGCTGTCGGGGTCGACGGCCCTGTCGTCGGGCGTCCGACGCTCGCCACGGAACTCGTCAAGCAGCATATCGAGGTTGTAGCCCGAGACGTTGCGCTTGAGGTCCGGATAGCGCGCGTCGATCTCGTCGGCCTCTTCGTCGAGGATTCGGACGACTTCGGCGTAGATCCGTGGAAGGAGGTCGTCTGCGTCGGCGTCGGCCTCCTCGCGCAGCGTGTCGACGGCGACCTCGCCGAAGCGGGTGACCGTCCCGTCGGCGAGGACCACTTCGGCCTCCTCGAGGTAGTAGTCGGTCTTGCCGTACTTCAGCGAGTGTGAGCCGGTGGAGTTGTTGCCGATGGCACCGCCGAGGGCGGACTTGTCGCCCCACGCAGGGTCGGGCGCGAACTTCAGTCCGTGCGCTTCGAGTTCTTTGTTGAGGTCGCCGAGGCGGACGCCGGTCTGAGCAGTAGCCGTCCGGGCGGCGGGGTCGACGTGCTCGACGTCGGCCATGTGCGTCATCAGGTCGAGGACGACCGCCTCGTTGACCGTCTGGCCCGCGAGGCTCGTGCCGCCGCCGCGTGGGAGGACCGGAATCCCGCGGTCGGCACAGTAGGAGACGACGGCGACGACGTCGGCGGTCGAGGTGGGCATGACGACGCCGATGGGAGTCTGTTCGTAGGCCGATGCGTCGGTGGCGTAGAGCTGTCGCGAGTAGGAGTCGAACCGGACCTCGCCGTCGACGAGCCGTTCGAGGTCGGCGACGAGTCCGGGGCGAGCGACGTCGTCGCTCACGTAGTCGTAGTTCGCTCCCTCCGTCGCGGGGTCAGGGTCGGGAGCGTCGTCTGGGACGTGTGAGGCCATCTGTCCCACGCTTCGCGTGTAGCCGTCTAAAAACCGGGGCCTGCTGCAATCGAGGCTGTGACGGTCCGCTGCAATCGAGGAGGTGAACGGTCGGTGCCGGGCGACGAGCACGGCCGCACTGCCACGGGAGCCGCGTCAGACAGCCGTCTGCCGTCCGCGTGCCGAGAGCGGCCAGAACGGCCGTCCAGGGCCAGCAGTGCTACGAACAATTAAGACGTGGGACTTCAACACAGTGCGTATGGACGAGACACCACAAGAGATTACCACGCTTGTCGGCCGGGAGGTCTACTCGAACAACGGCGTGTTCGTCGGTGAGGTCGAAGACGTCCGTCTCGACCTCGACCAAGAGGTGGTCACCGGGCTGGCACTGGGCGAACTGAACGGCGAACTGTTCAGCGGTCGTATCGACCGCGGGATGGGGGTCCTCCTGCCGTACCGCTGGGTTCGCGCCGTCGGCGACGTCATCCTCGTCAACGACGTCATCGAGCGGCTCGAGTCGCCCGAACAGGACAACGAAGTCGTCGCCTGACCGAACACTCTCCTCGGCGAACAGGTTAATCCGACGCGCGCCGTTCTATGATAGTATGAGCGAACGACTACCAACCGGGCTCTCCGCGCTCGACTGGAAGCTCGGCGGTGGTCTCCTCACGAAGCAGCTCTACGCGTTCGTCTCACCGGCGGACAGTCAGAGCGAACTCCTCCTCGAACTCTTCGCGGCGACGAAGCCCACGCACATCGTCTCGACCCTGCGCCCGGCCGCGGAGATCCGGGACGAACTCGACTGGGTAGGTATCCCCGACGACGCCGTAACGGTCACCGACTGTTCGGCCGAAGAGCTCGCCGCGGACCCCGAACGGTGGCTGACACCACCCGAAGGGGGGTATCTCGTGCTTGACCCGTTCGACACGGTCGAAAACGAGGCCGGCCAGGCGTCGCTCCGCGTCCTCGACGCGATGCGGCGGGCCGTCGACGAGCGGAACGCAGTCGGTCTCGTCCACTGTCTCGAGGAACCGGCGCAGAGCTACCAACGTCGGCTGACGCTGAAGCGCGTCGACGGGGTGATGCGACTCGACGTGCGGACGACGACCCAATCCATCGAGACGCGGCTGCTCGTCACGAAATACCGGCGCGGTCGTGCCGAGATCGAGCCGATCAAACTGCGGCTGACCGACCACGTGACGCTCGACACGAGCCGCGATATCGCCTGAGTCGTTCAGTTGCCGTTTGAGGTCTCGCTCGCACCGCCGGTGCTGGTCCCGGAGCCGCTCTCGACGCCCATCGCCTGGAACAGCTTCCGGCGGACGGCCTCCTCGGTCAACGAGAGCAGCGTGTCGCGGTTGCCCTCGCTCGTCTCGATGCCGGTGAAGATACCGAGCGGAATCTCGACGCTGCCCTGCGTCGAGTGACCCCCGGCCTCGCCGATGCCCTGGAAGGCATCTTGGAGCACTTTGCCGATGTTCATCCGGATGTCCTTCGAGCGAGCCGCGAGGTAGATCTTGTCGTCGGCGATGCCGAAGACGGCGGTCGTCGTGATCCCCTCAAGGTTGAGGAGATGCGAGGCGGCCTGCGTGAGCGCGTCGCGGTCGCGGATGAAGCCCGCGTTCGAGACGAGATGGCTCCCCTGGACCTCGCGGTTCTGGATGGCTTCCGCGAGCACGTCGAGCGTCTCCGGCGACATCGACGGCGACTCGACCTGTTCGAGCGTGTCGTGGTTGGCGAAAGGGTAGAGATAGGCCGCGGCGGTCAGATCGGCGGGGGTCGTGTCGCGCTTGAAGTCAAGCGTCTCCGCGCGGATGCCGTAGAGAAGCGCGGTCGCGACGGTTTCGGTCGGACTGAGGTCGAACTCCTGGATATACTTCGTGAGGATAGTGGAGGTAGAGGAGACGTTGGGGCGGACGTCCATGAACGCGGCGTCGATGCCCTCGTCGGGTTCGAAGTGGTCGATGAAGATGTCGACGTCGACGTCGGCGTCGAAGCCGCCGGATTTCATGTGGTCGACGAGCGCGACCGCGCCGTACTCGGAGAGGTCACCCGCCTCGCTACGCGGGATGAGTTCGATGCCGAGGAGGTTGACGAACGCGCGGTTCTCCTGGTGGCCGATGTCGCCACGGTAGAGGATGTCGGCGTCGATGTCGTACTCGTCGGCGATCATCTGGAGGGCGACGGCGGAGGCGATGGAGTCGGGGTCGGGGTTGTCGTGGGTGAGGATGGCCAGATTCTCGTCGGTCTCGCGGAGGACGTCCGCGAGCTGGCGGGCCTTGTACTCCAGCTCGCCGGATTCGAGCGTCCGGAGCGCGGAGTCGGCGATGACGGTGGAGGGGTTGATGACGATGTCGGCACCGAGGCTCTTCAGTTCGTCTTCGGAGACGGGGTCGGAGGCGCGGACGACGATGAACTGGTCGCCGCCGCGGTCGCGGATGGCCGAGACGGCGGCCTTGTTGGCGTCGACGTCGGAGGCGAGAATGAGGATGACGTCGCGGTCCGAGACGGCCTCGGCGACCTCGTCCTCGGAGATGTCCTGCTGTTGTGCGTTCAAGTCCTGGTCGCGAAGTGCCTCGACCCGGCTGTCGTCCTTGTCGAGGATGAGGACGTCCTTCCCTTCGTCTGCCAGTTCCTCGGCGACGATGTGACCCACGCTGCCACACCCCAAAATCGCATACGTCGACATCGAGGAAATGCTGACCCCAGTACTCATCAGTACGGTTGGGTATCCACGGACGACACTTAACACCCACCGTTTGCCGTGATTATCGGTGTGAGACGGCGTACCGACGCTGCTCGAAAGGGAAACGCCTTTTAATGTACCACCGAAAGGCGTGAGTGCACACAGGGCCGGTAGCTCAGTTAGGCAGAGCGTCTGACTCTTAATCAGACGGTCGCGTGTTCAAATCGCGCCCGGCCCGCTTTCTTCGGTGAACCACACGGCGAGCACCTCGTGTGCTCGCGACTCGCGTTCTCGGCTGTGCGGGCATCGGAGCGATTTGAATCAGGGAACGAAACGAGCGTCACCGAGTGGAGTGACCGTGGTTCAAATCCTGCGTGTTTTTGCTGCTAACAGAATGTCAGCGGAGTTTATGTTAGTATGACAAAAAGTCACGCATATGCAGAGCGGAAGCCTCAGCGCCTTCGCCAAGGCTCGTGAAGAAATTCAGTTGTGGCCAGCTGCGACCGCAGCTTTCTATTTCACCGTCAATGACTCTCCGTGGGTTCTCATTCTATTTATGATGCTTACTGTGGCCGGTGCTATAACCTACAAGATGCATGAGGCACTCCGTGAAGCACTGACGAACAGAAACCGCTTTTCTGATGTCAGGAACCGCAATTCTCGCAACAAAATAAAGAACGAGACCAATCCATTCGTTGTCGGATTTGAGGTATGGGACGCGACGCGACCAGATAATAAGGTAATACGTACTTTGGCAGTCGCAGGAATGGCAACGAATCTCGTGGCGGGGGGATGTCTGTTTATTTGGTTATTTTTACGTTTAATCGGACCAGTTTCACCATCTATCACAGGTGTCGGGTTGCTCTCCCTCCCGTTGTTGATAGCCGCAATGATGGCTTCATCAATTGTCTGGTCATCTTGATTTCAAAAACCCCGCTGCAGTATCGAGAAGAGCACAGATTTAGCTGCCAGGTCAATCCTGCGTTGAAATTGTAGAGGCGAACGGCTACATGCCCTCCGCGCCATTGAGAAGTCATGGCCAACCCGACGTTTCGCGAAGTACAACGCTTCCGTCAGCCGTGGCTCTGGGCGTTTCTCATCCTCGTACTCCTCCCGACAGCCATCGTCGGTGGGCCGTTCGGCGCGCTCGTCGGCGGGGCGGTCGCCCTCTTCGTGTGGTCGCTGCGGCTCACGACCGAAGTCCGCGAGGACGCGCTGTACGTGCGGTTCTTCCCGTTTCACGTCTCGGAGAAGCGGATTCCGTGGAGCGACGTCGCTGCCGCCGAGGCGGTCCGGTACCGACCCCTCCGTGACTACGGCGGGTGGGGAATCCGCTTCGCGAAGGGTCGGCTGGCGTACAACGTGAGAGGCTCAGAGGGCGTGCGGTTGACCCGTCCGGGCGAGCGCGAACTGCTCGTCGGGAGTCAGGAGCCGTACGAGTTGGCGCGGGCGATCCGCGACGCGATGCGGAACACCGGGCACTGACGGCCTACGAACCGAAACCACTTTTCGCCGGGTTGGTGGATTCCCCCTGTGGACGACAGAAAGCTGCAGTTCTACGCACTCTACCTCACGCGGTTCGCGGGTGGCTTCGGGGTCGTCACGCTGTTGACGCTCCTACCGAAGTTCATCGACTATCTCGAACCGACGGCGGTGACGGTTCTCGGCGTCTCGCTCAGTGCCGGGTTCGTCATCGGGATGTACACGACGGGCTTTACGCTGGCGCAGACGATTGCCGTCGTCCCGTTGGCGTGGGCGGGCGACCGGTTCGACAAACGGCTCGTCCTCGTCGGCTCGATGGGTCTCGGCGTCGTCGCCTACGCGCTGTTTCCGCTGGCCGACCTGAGCCTCTCGTTCATCCTCGCCCGCGGGTTGCAGGGCGTCGCCGTCACGGGTGCTGGGCTGATGTCGCTCGCGCTCGTCGGCGAAATCGCCGACACGGGCACCCGCGCGAACCGCATCGGAAAGGCGAACGCCTCGCGCTTCGCCGCCTCCATCATCGGCGCGGCCACAGCGGGCGGTCTCTACGACTACTTCGGTGCCGACGGCGACGCCTTCACCCCCATCTTCGCGCTCATCACGGCGATTCTGGCGGTCGCGACCCTGCTCGCGTGGCTCTCGCTCTCGCCCGACGAGACCCGAATTCAGGGCTTTCCCTTCTCGGATCTCGCGTTCAACCGCCGCATCATCTCGTTGACGAGCTTCCGCGCGCAGTACGCCGTCGCCGTCACGCTCGTGCGGACGTGGGTCCCCATCTACGCCGGTGTCACCGCCGCGTCCGGCGGGCTGGGCTACGGCGCGCTCGCGGTCAGTCTGACCATCATCGCCGAGAAGTTCTGTAACATGGTGCTCCAGCCCCACACGGGCCGTATCTCCGACGGCCACGGGCGAGCGCTTTTCATCTTCTTCGGCGGCGGTCTCTACGGACTCGTCGCGCTCGCGGTCCCCTTCTCGCCCGCCATCGGGACGGCACTCGGCGTCCCGACGGCACTGCCGTTCCTCGGCCCACTCACGCCCGCGTTCCTCCCGCTCGTCGGACTCTCAGGACTGCTCGGCGTCGCCGACAGTTTCCGCGAACCCGCGAGTATGGCACTGTTCGCCGACGAGGGAACCGACGACGGCGGCGTCGCCAGTAGCTTCGGTATCCGCGAACTCGTCTGGCGGCCCGGCAGCGTCGTCGCACCTCTCCTCGGCGGCTATCTGATGACCGAGGTCGGCATGGAGTGGGTCTTCTACGTCGGCGGCGCGGCCGCGGTCACGGGCGTCGTCACGTTCCTCGGCGTGCTCTCGTACTTCCACGGGCCGACCGCGTTGACCGAGTGGTGAGACGCCTCGCTGCGGGCTAGTGTCAATAGCTCGTCGACCGTATCACAGGTATGGCACGTCCAGCGTCGCTCGAAACCCCCCGACTGCACCGCCTCCTCACCTCGCCGCTCGGACGGCTCTTGGAGACGGACGCCCTCGAACGGGTCGCCCTCGGTGGCGTCCGCCGTGAGTTCGGCATCAGCCGCGCCCGTTCGGCCGCCGACGTCTCGCTCGGCCACGGTCCCGCCGCGTTCCTCGACGCCGTCGGCGCGCCCCCCGCACCCGACCTCCATCCACGCATCGAACGGGCACTGGCCGCGTACGCGACGCGCCGCGAGGCGTTCGACGCGGCCAACGAACGCTGGGAGGAGGCCTTCTGGGGACCGGAAGACGCCGCCCCCGACGACCTCGTCGAAGTCGAGCGCGAGCGTCGCGCGGCCGCCGACCGCCGCGCACAGCCGACTCGGCTGTTTCGCTTCCTCGCGACCGACCATCTCCTGCCGCCCGTGAAGTACGACGTGCCGACACCCGAGGAAGCGCGTCACCAGTGGGAGGGCTATCTCGCGACGCCCGAACGGCTCTACGGCTTCGACGGCCCGCTGCCGACGGTCGAACGCTCGCAAGAGGTTCGCGGTCCCGGCACCGTCGAGTCGTTCCTCCGGTTCGAGTCGCCCTCGCCGTACTTCGAGACGGCGACAGCGCGAGTCTACGAGCCCGAGACGGCCGACCGGTCGGCGTTGCCGACGCTCGTCTTCAACCACGGCCTCGGCATGATGAACGACACGATGGCCTACTGGCCGCCGGAGGCCGCGCTGGCGCGGCCGCTCGCACGGGAGGGGTTCCGCGTGGTGCTGCCGGACGCGCCCTGGCACGGTCGCCGCGAGATGGTCGGCACCTACAGCGGCGAGCACTACCTCGCGAAGGGTCCCATCGGGATGTTCCAACTGTTCTCGGCCGCAGCCCTGGAGAACGGCGTCCTCGTCGACTGGGCGCGAACGGAGGGCGCGCCGGCCGTCGCCGTCGGCGGCCTGAGTCTCGGTGGCATCACGACGCTCCACGTCGTCGGCCACTGCGGTGCGTGGCCCGAATCGACCCGCCCGGACCTCGCGTTCCCCGTCGCCGGCGCCGGTCTCGTCGACGAGACGGTCGTCCGGAGTGAGCTACTGGACGCGCTCGACACCGACAAGGCGCTACGGGCTGCCGGGTGGACGCCCGCGCTCCTCGGCGAGTTCGGGCCGCTCCTGAATCCGCCGACGACGTGCGGTATCGACCCCGAGCGGGTGGTTCCAGTCGCCGGCGTCCGCGACGAGGTCGTCCCCTACGACACGACGCGGTGGCTCCTCGACTCGTGGGGCGTGCCGGACGGAAACCGCGTCGAGTGGGACGTCGGCCACTTCGGCGTCCTGATGCAGATGCTCCGTCACGACGAGTTCCGAGAGCGAGTAAAGGCGGCGTTCGCGACGCTGGAGGAGTCGAACGGAGTCACAGAAACAGCGGACGTCGACGAGTCGACATCGGCGGCCGCGTCGTAGCAGCGGCGGCGGCGGCACCGTAAGCGTAGGTCGGTATCGCTACTCGTCGAGGAAGTCGGGTTCCTCGCGCTTCTCCTCGCGCTCGGCTTCGAGATGGGCGCGGAAGTCCTCGATCTCGACGTCCTTGGCCTCGCGTTCCTTGCGGTCGCGGACCGAGATGGTCTGGGTCTCGGCCTCGTCGCCGCCGACGATGATCATGTACGGGACGCGGTCCTCCTGCGCCTCTCGGATTTTGCGGCCAAGCGTCCACGAGCGGTCCTCGATCTCGACGCGGAAGTCGCCGAAGTCGCGGTTCTTGAGCCGCTTTGCGTAGCCGAGTTGGTCGTCGCTGATGGGCAGGATACGGACCTGCTCGGGCGCGAGCCAGAACGGGAACTTGCCGTTGAAATGCTCGATGAGCACCATGAAGAACCGCTCGTAGCTGCCGTAGAGCGCGCGGTGGATCATGACCGGCTGGTGTTCCTCGTTGTCCTCGCCCGTGTAGCTCAGGTCGAAGCGGTCGGGCATGTTGAAGTCCAGCTGGACCGTCGGCCCGTCCCACTTGCGGCCGAGGGCGTCCTTGAACGCGAAGTCGATCTTCGGGCCGTAGAACGCGCCGTCGCCGGCTTCGATACCGTAGTCGATGCCGCTGTCGTCGAGGACAGCGCGAAGCTGCGTCTCGGCCTGCTCCCAGATCTCGTCGCTGCCGACGGACTTCTCCGGGCGCGTCGCGAGCGCGACCTCGGCGTCGAGACCGAACGTGTCGAAGACTTCGAGGATGTTCTCGATGATGAGGTTGATCTCGTCTTCGATCTGGTCGGGTCGGACGAAGAGATGGCCGTCGTCGATGGTGAACGACCAGACGCGCGACAGACCCGAGAGTTCGCCGCGCTGCTCCTTGCGGTAGACTTTCCCGTCCTCGAAGTAGCGGACCGGCAGGTCGCGGTAGGACCACGACCGCTGGTCGAAGATGGTCGCGTGGCCGGGGCAGTTCATCGGCTTCAATCCATATTCCTCGTCGTTGACGTCGAGGAGGAACATGTCGTCGACGTAGTTCTCGTAGTGGCCCGACTTCTTCCAGAGTTCCGTCCGGAACAGATGTGGCGTCTCGACGGGGTCGTAGCCCGCATCGAGGTTGAGCTGCTTCGCGAAGTCGGCGAGTTCGTCGAGGATGCGCTTGCCGTTCGGATGGTAGAGCGGCAGCCCCGGCCCCGTCGTCTCGTCGATGGAGAACAGTTCGAGCTCCTGGCCGAGTTTGCGGTGGTCGCGCTCTTTGGCCTCCTCGCGCATCTCGAGGAAGTCGTGGAGGTCCGACTCGGAGGCGAAGGCCGTCCCGTAGACACGCGTCAGCGTCTCGTTCTCCTCGTCGCCGCGCCAGTAGGCGGAGGAGATGTTGAGCAGTTTGAACGCGCCGATTTCGCCCGTCGACTCGACGTGCGGGCCCTTACAGAGGTCCTCGAACTCGCCCTGTTTGTAGAACGAGAGCTGGTCGTCGCCAGCGGCCTCGGTCTCCAGAATCTCGCGCTTGAACTCGTTGTCCTCGTACTTCGCGAGCGCGTCCTCGCGGTCGACGAGTTCGCGTTCGATGTCGAGGTCTTCCTCGATGATGGCGTCCATCTCCGCTTCGACGTCCTCGAGGTCGTCCATGTCGAGGTCGACGTTCGTCACGTCGTAGTAGAAGCCCTCGTCCGTCCACGGGCCGATGGTCAGTTTGGCCTCGGGATGGAGTCGCTGGAGTGCCTGGGCGAAGACGTGGGCGGCGGAGTGTCGGAGAACGTCCAGATACTCGTCTGACTGGTCGGTGACGATGACGAGATCGTCACCGTCGTGCAGTTCGGAGGCTTTGTCGACGAGTTCGCCGTTGACGACACCGGCGACCGTGTCCTTTCCGAGACCCGGACCGATTTCGTAGGCGGCGTCCTCGACGGAGGCTCCGTCGGGGACGGAAAGCTCCGACCCGTCGGGGAGAATAACCACGATGTCACTCATACGAAAACGGAATCGGAGCGGCCGGATAAGTGTTGTTGAGACGCGCGACGGCGTGTCAATGCAGGGGAATCGCTTTGTCGGATGGCTCGGTGATGGTTTCGACTGGGCGACAGGTCGGGGGTGTCGTGAGAGACACAACGAAATCAATACTGAACCACCCCGACTACCGAGAGGACAACGAGACCGAGCCACCAGCCCACCATCGAAAGCCGAGAACACACCTCGTTTCCGCTGAAACGCCGATTCCGGAGAGATATATAGCTAACCGCAGGTTCTGACCCCGCAGTTTAGACGGATGACCGACGACCGAGACGTCTGAGCCAAGACGGGGAGACGGAGAGGTGGAGAAGGTCGTCCAGCGGGTAGAGCCGGTAGGCCACGTCAACGACACGGACGAACCGGGCGACCGAATCGACCCTGAACAGATTCCTCAACCGGCTCACGAGCTGTCACGTCTCCAGTGACCAAACCCTTCAAAGCCCCTCCACGACATACCTCAGCCATGCGATTCGACCGCCAAAGCGGCGTCTTCATGCACGTCACCTCTCTCCCCGGCCCGCACGGCATCGGCGACCTCGGCGACGGGGCCTACGCCTTCGTCGACTTTCTCGCCGAGGCCGACCAGTCACTCTGGCAGGTCTGTCCGCTCGGGCCGACCTCGTCGGCGATGGGCAACTCGCCGTATCAGGCCTACTCGGCCTTTGCGGGGAATCCGCTGCTTGTCAGTCTCGACCGCCTCGAAGAGCGCGGCTATCTGACCGACGACGACCTCGGACCCGTCCCCGACTTCGACCGCCACGAGACGGACTACGAGGCCGTCGGCGAGTACAAACGTCCCCTCCTCCGGACGGCCTTCGAGCGGTTCGAGGAGACCGCAAGCGACGAGGAGCGCGACGCCTTCGACGCCTTCCGCGAGCGCGAGGCCTCGTGGCTCGACGGCTACGCGCTGTTCATGAGCCTGAAGGAGGAGTTCGACGACGCGCTGTGGACCGAGTGGCCCCACGACGTCAAGGTGCGTGAGGAGAGCGCGCTGGCCGAGTACCGTGAGAAACTGGCCGACGAAATCAAATACCGTGAGTTCGTCCAGTTCGTCTTCGACCGGCAGTGGCACGACGTCCTCGAATACGCCCACGAGAAGGGTGTCAAGCTCGTCGGCGACCTGCCCATCTACGTCGCGCTCGACAGTGCCGACGTATGGGCCGCGCCGGAGGCGTTCGACCTGAACGAGGCGCACGAACCCGCCGCCGTGGCGGGCGTCCCGCCGAACAACCACGACGACGGCCAGCGGTGGGGCAACCCGCTCTACGACTGGGACGAGCTGCAGGCGACGGGCTACCAGTGGTGGCTCGACCGCCTCGACCGCCTCTTCGAGATGGTCGACGTCACCCGGCTCGACCACTTCAAGGGCTTCGACGAATACTGGGCCATCCCGGCCGACGCCGACAGCCCCGCCGCGGGCGAGTGGCGCGACGCGCCCGGATACGACTTCTTCGAGACGATTCAAGCGAGATTCGGCGACCTGCCGTTCATCGCCGAAGACCTCGGCTTCATCGACCAGCAGCTCATCGACTTCCGCGAGGAGTTCGACCTGCCCGGGATGAAGGTGCCCCACTACGCCAACTGGTGTCAGGGGGGCGACCCGAACCAGCCGATGCACTACCCCGAGAACTCGGTGGCCTACTCGGCGACCCACGACACGAACACGACCGTCGGCTACTACAACGACCTCCCCGAGGACCAGAAGGAGTGTCTGCACTACAACCTCGGCGTCGACGGCAGCGAGATCAACTGGTCGATGATCGAGGCGGTCTGGAACTCCAACGCCGTCATCGCACTCGCACCGATGCAGGACCTCCTGGGTCTCGACAGCCACGCTCGGTTCAACACCCCCGGTACGGCCGAGGGCAACTGGGACTGGCGGTGTACCGAGGAAGGCTTCGACTCCGGCGTGGCCGACCATCTGGCGATGCTGACCGACATCAGTATCCGTTAGACTGTCCACCGCATCACCGACGCGACGCCCGGTGCTGATGCTATTTTCCGCTCGGTCGCAGGTCCGTCAGCCCCACCGAGAGATAGAGCGAACTCGCGCCGCCGACGGCGACGACGAACCAGTAGGAGGCGAAGCGGTAGAGCAGGACGGCGGCGGCGACGACGTCGACGGTCGCACCAGTGAGGACGACGAGCACCGCGGCCGTCCCGACCTCTGTCCCGCCGAGCCCGCCCGGCGTCGGGAGCAGCGTCGCCAGCCCGCCCGCGGGGACGAGGAGCAGCGAGAGTGCCAGCGGCATGGTGTAGCCGACCGCCAAGAAGCCGAAGTACAGCGGCAGCGTGAACAGGACCCATCCGACGAGTGCGATGGCCGCGGCGCGGGCGACGACCGAGCGGTCCGCAGTGGCGCGGTCGAACGTCTCGAAGAAGCCGGCGACGCCGCGGTCGACGGCGTCGGCGGCGAGCCGCGGTCGGACGCTCGGGACGAGTCGGCCGAGCGTCACGCGGCCGACCGCCGCCAACAGCCGTGCGGTCCGCGAGAGTGTGCCGCGACCGTAGCGCGCCACGCCGACGAGACCGACGACGAGGCCCGCCGTGCCGACGACAACGACGGCACCCAGCCCGCTCCCGACGGGCGTCGTCAGGAGATACCAGCCGAAGCCGACGGCGGCGACGACGAGCGACGAACAGAAGATGACCAACTCGCTGGCCGTCACGGCCGCGAACGTCTGGCGGTAGTCGAGCTTGAGGTCCGAGGAGAAGACGTAGGCGAGCAGCGGGACGCCGCCGGCGTGGCCGAAGGGGAGCACCTGTTTGGCGAAGGTGCCCGCGAGGTAGCCGAAGCCGACGCGTTCGGAGGAGACATCCTCGTCGAGCGTCCGGAGGAAGAGCCACGAGACGGCTGCCCACGCGAGCTGGGCGACGAGACTCGCGACGAGTGCGAGCGCGAGATACCGCGGGTCGGCGGCCGCGAGCTGGGCGAGAATCGCGCCGAGTTGGACGTCGGCGACGACGACGAGACCGACGAGTGCCGCGAGGACGACGACGCCGAGGCCGACGCGGCGTCCGGCACTCGTCTTCGGCTCGACGGGGGAGTCAGTCATGCCAGGACAGACGACAGCGGGGGATATCAGTCTGTTTCCGCGGCCAGTCCGGAGGTGGGGTCGTCCGGAGACAGGGGAAGTCCTGCTGGCCGACGGGGGACACGCAGCCGGGGCGGGAGGACACGCAGCCATGGCTGGAGGGCACAACGGCTTTGGCACGCCGCCACAACGGGCGAGTGTGAAACGGCCAATCGGATACGTCTCGCTCGTTCTCGCGGCGGCCGCCGCGCTGCTCGGTGGGCTCGTACAGGCGGGCCAGCCGTTCGGAGCGTTGCCCGACATCAACGGTGTCCCAATCGACATCGCCGTCGGCAAGGGCTTGCTCGCCGCTGCGGTCATCTTCGGGCTGAACGGACTCTATCTCCTCGTCACCCAGGCGTTGATGAACCGGAGCACGAGCAAGCGTCGGGCGCACGACGTCCGGAACGTGCTCAGACTCGTCTTCGGCACCGTCGCCATCTTCGGCGTCCTCGGCGTCGTCACCGAGCAGTGGGTCGGAGTGCTGTTCTCGCTGGGTATCGTCGGCTTCGCGATCACCTTCGCGCTCCAACAGCCGCTGCTCTCGCTGCTCGGCTGGGTCTACATCATGGTCAAACGGCCCTACGGCGTCGGCGACCGCGTCAAGATCGAAGACACGAAGGGCGACGTCATCGCCGTCGACTTCCTCGTGACGACGCTCTGGGAGATCAACGGCGACCTCGTCTCCTCGAACCAGCCCTCCGGCCGCGTGGTGACGGTTCCGAACAGCGTCGTCCTCTCCTCGCAGGTCGTCAACTTCGGCGGCGAAGGCTTCCCGTTCGTCTGGAACGAGGTCTCCTTTCAGGTGTCCTACGAGACGGATCTCGAGTTCGCGGTCGAGTTGCTGGCCGACGAGGCCGACGACTTCCTCGGCGACGAGATGGCGGCCAACATCGCCCGCTACCGCGAACGGCTCGCCGAGACGGCCGTCGAGTTGGAGGTCCAAGACCGTCCCACGGTCAACGTCACGCAGGGCGAGTCGTGGGTCGAGCTACGGGTCCGCTATCTCGTCCGTCCGCGCCGCGGCCAACGGACGAAAAACGAGCTGTACCGCCGCGGTCTCGCCCGGTTCAACGAGCATCCCGACCGCGTCGGCTTCCCGGTCGGCCGGAACCGCTGAGTTCCAGGGCCACTCTGTCGGCCGCACCGACACCGCCGCGACGGCACGGCGACGCATTCACCGACCGAAACCCCGAAACCCGCGTACTCCCTCCTCTCGGACGATGGAACAGGGAGCCATTCCGCTCGGAGAGCTCGCCGGGGAGTTCGACCTGCAAGCGACCGTCGAGAGCGGGCAGAGCTATCTCTGGGACCGCGCCGACGGCGGGATGTACGAGGAGATGAGCGTCCACGGCGGCGACCACTGGTACGAGACGGTCGTCCCGCCACTGGACGGCGTCTCCGACGAGCAGGCCGTCGTCCGGGTGCGCCAGACCGACGGCGTGCTGGAGTGGGAGTCGACGACCGACGCTGTGCCGATTCTGACGCATTTGCTCCGGCTCGACGACGACCTCGACGCGATTCTCGACGCGACGCCCGACGACGGCCTGCTCGAACGGGCCTACGCGGCCTATCCGGGGATGCGCCTCGTCCGCGACCCGCCCTTCGCCTGCCTGATCTCGTTCATCTGCTCGGCGCAGATGCGCGTTTCGCGTATCCACGGGATGCAGATGGCTCTCGCCCAAGAATTCGGCGACACGGTCGAGTTGGATGGCGAGACGTACCACGCTTTTCCCACACCCGAACAGCTCGCGGCGCGGACCGAAGAGGAACTGCGAGAGCTGAAACTCGGCTACCGTGCGCCCTACGTCCAGCGGACGGCCGAGATGGTCGCCGAGGGCGAGGCCCACCCGAACGAGGCCCTCGGGCTGGAGTACGAAGACGCCCGGAAGTCGCTGACGCGGTTCGTCGGCGTCGGCGACAAGGTGGCCGACTGCGTGCTGCTCTTCTCGCTGGGCTTTCTGGAGGCGGTCCCACTGGACACCTGGATTCAGACGGCCATCGCGGAGTATTACCCCGAGTGCGAGCAGGGTGGCTACGCGACGACGTCGCGGGCGATTCGGGAGGCTCTCGGCGGCGACTACGCGGGCTACGCACAGACCTACGTCTTCTACTACCTCCGCGCTGGCGGCGAGTAGCCGGGCACTACCGCGCCGACGCCCACGAAACGAGCGCGCCGACGCCGAGACCGGCGAAGAGCGGGGCGTCGGACGGCTGGAGATACGGACCGATTCTCAGGAGAGCCAGTGCTGCGACGGCAACGGAGAGCGACGCACAGCCGAGGTAGACGGTCGGGGAAGTCACCACAGACGCCCGTACCGACCGGTGACCGATAGGAGTGTCGTCGATACAGATTGTTGTAGGCCGGTGCCGATAGCGCGCAGAGCGGACGCGCCCAGCGGTGACGGCACACCCGACCACGCCCGGCCACATCCCGCCACACCCTGCCGCATCCCCGTACCTTGACACAGCCCGACACACCCGAGCGTATATGTCGTTTGCCGTGGGAGTTTCAGGTATGGCCCCCGACAGCCCGCTCGACTCGGTGAGCGCGACCGACCTCGTCGGCGCGCTGCTCGTGCTCTGGGTGGTCGCACTCGCGACGCTGCTCACGAGCGGGAGCGACCCGACGACACCGCCCGTCTGGTGGGCACCGCTGGGTCTCGTCGTCCTGCTCGCGAGCAGCGTCGTCGCCTACGCGCTCCTCCGCCGAGCGGAGACGCGCGGCGAGCGACTGGGACAGGTCTGGGAGACCAGTCCCGAGTGCCAACACGACGACCGCGAACGCTGACTCGGTCCACGACGCGGCCCAAGCTACTTGTTCTGTCGCAGACAACTCCGGAATATGTCCTCCACTCCGTCGCTCCCGAGAGCCCTCCTCACCGGCGTCGCCGTCGCCGCCCTCGTCCTCCCGTTCGTCGTCGGCGTGAGCGCGCTCACCCCTCTGCCGCTGTGGGGGACGCTCGTCGTCGACGCGGTCATCGCGCTGCTCGTCGCCACAGCGGTGGTCGCTCGGCACCGTGACGGCGACAGCGAGGACGACACGGACGACGGTGACTCCGTCTGGGACCTCATCCCCGACTGGCAGTACGACGGCCGTCACGTCGAATCCGGCGGTCTCTCGCGCGGCGAGCAGGAGAAGGCACTGCGTGAGATGCAAGAGCGCGCCGAGGGTAGCGGGCAGCAGGAACGACAGCAGTCGTGAGTCTCACGCCCACCGCCTATGAGAGCCAGTGTCACACTACCGAGAGATACAATAGCAGTACGGAAACATAGCTTCGAGTGTGAAGAACGCCGACCCCCGCATCAGTGAGCATTACGACGAGCTGGCCGAATACTGGGCAGAGGTCGTCAACACACCCGAACGGCGAGAGCTCCTGTGGGCGACGCTCGAAGCGATGCTGGCACCCGTCGACGGCCGCCGTGTGCTGGACGCTGGCTGTGGCTCCGGTGTCTTTTCGGAGGCCCTCGCGACGAACGGTGCCGAGGTCGTCGGCGTCGACGTAAGCGAACAGATGGTCCAGCAAGCAAGAGAGCGGGTCCCGGACGCGACGTTCGTTCAGGGTGACCTCGGCGAACCGCTCGTATTCCTCGACGACGACAGCGTCGACGCCGTGCTCTGTCAGCACGTCTTTTCGCACCTCGAAACGTTGACCACACCGCTCGACGAGTTCGCTCGGGTGCTCCGTGACGGCGGCACGCTCGTTGTTTCGACACACAATCCGGTCCACGACTACCTCGTCGTGCGCGATGGAGCGTATCCAACCGAGGACGAGCAGACACCCGAGTCGGCTGTCGAGACCGCTGACAGTGAGCCGTCGTACGCCGACACGGAACGGTACGACGTCCACTGGGGCTCTGGAGACGAGGTGAACCGCGGCACCTACTACCGCCGCTCCATCGAGGGAATCTTGACTCCGCTTCTGGACGCAGGGTTCACCCTCGAATCGGTCGTCGAACCGGTCCCGGACGACGCGTTCAGGCGCGACCATCCCGCGGCCGCCGAGAAGTATAAGAACGGACTGGCACACTCCATCTGCCTCTGCTTGACCGCGTAGTTCGACGTAGTCGAAGGTCGCGGGAAGGCTGCAGTTCCGGGGTGGTCGCGAAGTCGCCTCCCGAGCGCGTCCGCGGCTCACCGTATTATCTGCCTGACCACAACGGTTACCCACACCGACTCCGCAGACGAACCGTGGACGACATCGTCGAGTGGCTGCGGAGCAGGCCGTACTACGAGGGACAGATCAGCGAGCACCGTGCGATTCCCGCCCGCGACCCGACCTTCGTCGACGTCGACCTCGAACCGCGGCTCGCGTCGACCCTCGAAAAAGAGGGCATCACGCGCCTCTACCGCCACCAGGCGGAGGCTATCGAGGCCGTCCGCGACGGCGGGAACGTCGTCCTCGCCACCGAGACGGCGAGTGGCAAGAGCCTCGCCTACACCGTCCCCGCCTTCGAGCGGGCGATGGACCACGGCGGGCGGACGCTCTATCTCGGCCCGCAGAACGCCCTCATCGCCGACCAGGAGGAGACACTTTCAGAACTTGCCCGCGGTCTCGGCTTCGGCAGTCGCGTCTCGGTCGCCCAATACACCGGCCGCCTCTCGAAGTCCGAAAAGCGCGACGTGCGCGACCGGATGCCAACCGTCCTGCTCTCGAATCCCGATATGCTGCACTACGCGCTGCTCCCGCACAACCACCGGCTGTGGGACTGGTTCTTCTCCTCCTTGGAGACCGTCGTCATCGACGAGATCCACGGCTACCGCGGCGTCTTCGGCAGTCAGGTCGCCCTGACGCTCCGGCGGCTGCGGCGTATCTGCGACCGCTATGGGTCTCAGCCGCAGTTCGTCTGCTGTTCGGCGACCATCGGCAACCCCGTCGAGCACGCCGCCCGAGTCACCGGCGAATCGGAGTCGTCGTTCAGCCTCGTCGACGAGGACGCGAGTAAGACCGGGCCGCGCCACTGGGTGCTGTGGAACCCGCCGGAGTACGAGGGTGGCGGCGGCGGAAGTGGTCGCCGTCGGTCCAGCCACGTCGAGACGAAGAACCTCTTCGTCGACCTCGTCGCCGAGGGCTACCAGACGCTCGCCTTCACCCGCGCCCGGCAGGCCGCCGAGCGGTACGCGACCGACAGCGCGAAGGAACTGCGACAGCGCGGCGAACACGACGCTGCGGGTGGCATCGAGGCGTATCAGGCCGCCCTGCGGCACGAACGCCGCCGCGACATCGAAGGAGGACTCCACTCCGGCGACGTCCGCGGCGTCTGGAGCACGAACGCCTTGGAACTCGGTGTCGACGTGGGCGGACTCGACGCCGTCCTGCTGGACGGTTACCCCGGCACGCGGATGTCGGCGTTCCAGCAGGCTGGCCGCGCGGGCCGCGGCGACGACCCCGCGCTCGTGGTCATGGTCGGCGGCGAAGACCAACTGGACCAGTATCTGATGCGCAATCCCACGGACTTCTTCGAGGCCGACCCCGAGGAGGCCATCTCGAACCCCGAAAACACCGAACTCATGCCCGGCCACGTCCGCTCAGCCGCGAGCGAGAACTGGCTATCGACCGACGACGAGCGGTACTTCGGCCCGCCGTTCCCCGAAATCGTGGGCGACCTCGAAGCCGCCGGAAAACTGGACCGGCGCGACACGGAGGGCGGAATCCGGTGGACGAACGCGGGCGGCAGTCCGCAACACGAGATGAACCTCCGGACCATCGACGACCGGGAGATCGACCTGCTCGATAGGCGGAAAAACGAAATCATCGGCTCGCTCTCCTTCTCGGATGGCCTGCGAGACGCCCATCCCGGTGCCGTCTACCATCACCAGGGGCAGTCCTACGAAGTAGTCGAGTTGGACCTGGACCGCGACGTCGCCGAACTCCAGCCGACGTGGGCCGACTACTACACCCGCATCCTCAGCGACAAGGACATGGTCGTCAACGCGGATTTGGCCGAAAAGCCGCTGTCGGCGCGGCCGGACGTTCTCGTCAGATTTGCCGACGTGACCGTGACGACGCAGATTACGGGCTTCGAGCGTCGCGACCCCAAGCGCGGCGAGGCCATCGGCCGCGAGTCGCTCGACCTGCCGGAGACGACGCTGCGGACGAAGGCACTCTACTACACCGTTCCTCCCGATGTGGAGGCGGAGATGCGCGAGGAGTGGGGCGAGTGGGCGTTCAACGGCGGCATCCACGCCGCCGAACACGGCACCATCTCGCTGATGCCGCTGTCACTGCTCTGTGACCGCGGCGACATCGGCGGCATCTCGACGCCCTATCACGAACACACGGACCGAAGTACGATCTTCATCTACGACGGCTACCCCGGCGGCGTCGGCATCACCCGCGGCGGCTACGGACAGATAGAGGAGCTCATGAAGCGGACGGCGCGGCTCATCGACCAGTGTGACTGCGCGGACGGCTGTCCGGCCTGCGTCCAGTCGCCGCAGTGTGGCAACGCCAACGAACCGCTGTCGAAGGCCCCGGCAGTATATCTCTTGGAGTCGCTGACGGGCCAACGCGAGTGAGCGAAGAACGGTGACGGGCCAGGGCGAGAGAACGGAGAAGTAAACGGAGAAGTGAGCGTCTGCGAGACCCTGGCGACGCTTGTACGACGCTGGCGACGACACTGGCGACGAAGCTAGCGACTACGCCGGTGTCGTCCGCTGGAGTCGGAGCGTCACGGTCGAGCCGCTGTCGTCTTTTTCGAAGCCGAGGACGCCCTCCGAGGCGTCAGCGACGGCCTTGACGAGCCAGAGCCCGAGTCCGCTGCCGTGTTGGAGCTGGGTGAGTTCGGTGTCACCGGTCAGGACGCCTGTCTCGTGGTCCGGGATGCCCGGGCCGTCGTCGTGCACGCTGACCGTGACCCACTCGTCGTCGCCAGTGAGCGAGAGACCGACCTCGGGGTTATCGGCCGGGTTGTGCTCGACGGCGTTCTCGACGAGTTCGGTCAGTGCCAGCCCGAGGTCCGAGTCGACGGCGGCCCAGTGGGCGTCGTTGTCGTTGCTGTCGTCGATGTCGACGGTTACCCGTGCGTCGGGATGTGCGTCGGCCGCGTCGTCGGCCGCCTGCCGGACGATGGCACCGACGTCACGGGGACGGCGGTCGTCGGTTCCACGCTCGTGGATCTGCATGACGTGCTTGGCGTTGTCGGCGAGACTGCCGACGGCCGCCGCGCGGGCACTGACGGCCTCGGCCGACTTCACCAACTGGGGGTCGTCGACGTTGGCCGCGAGGATGTCGGCGTGACCCTGGAGGACCGTCGCGCTGTTGCGGAGGTTGTGGCGGATGACCCGGTTCAGGACGGCGATTCGCTGACGTTCGCGGGCGAGCTGTTCGGCGCGGACACGGCGGGCGTCGTGGAAGCCGATGATGACGTGGGCGGCCGCGCCGAGTGCCAGGAGATTCGCGACGGTGAAACCCGGATTACTGAGCATCGACCCGAGCTGACTCTGGTAGGCGATGTTGGCGACCATCACCGAGCCGAGGACGACCACCCCGAGCAGGTTCCAGACGGCGATACGGACGGCGTTCGTCGTCGAGAAGCCACTGCGGTAGAGCGCGACGCCGACGAGACACAGTCCGACAGAGACTGCGGCACCGACGGCCGAGAGGGCGGTGCCGACGGCTGGCGGCCCGGTCGAGAGATGGACCAGATGCAGGACGAGAAGCCCGAGACCGGTCAGACTCACCGACCCGCTGGCGAGGAGTCGGTTCGGGCTGCTATCGGACCGTCGTGTGGGCATCTCGGTCGGTTCGTCTAAGCTATCGAGCATCAGTGTGTCGCGGACGACAGCACGGACACTCCGAACGAAATCACTCATCAGGAGCTACTGTGGCGGCTAGAATATGTATCTATGTGATAAATTATTTGCTGCGAGAATTAGGCCGACCAAAGAACCAACAGGTATTTTTGGCAGGCCTAAAAACGAGGGAGCAATGAGTCAGGACATCTGTGTCGTCGTACCGACGATTCGGGAGTACGAGTGTATGCGCTCGTACTTCGCAAACGCCCGGAAGCACGGCTTCGACCTCGACCGGCTGTTCGTTCTCTTGGTTACGGAGGATTTCTGCGACACCGACGAGATGCAGGCGATGCTGGACGACGAGGGCGTCGACGGCGCGGTCTTCGACGGCAGCCGTCGCGAAGAGTGGTACGACGAGCAGGGTGTGAGCGAGTTCGAACATATCGTCCCGGCCGCCAGCCACGCCGAGACGAGTTTCGGCCTGCTCTACATGTGGGCGCACGACCGCTTCGACTACGGCGTCTTCATCGACGACGACACGCTCCCGCACGACGAGTGGGACTTCTTCGGCCGTCACATGGAGAACCTCCACTACGAGGGCGAGATCGAGTCCGTTCGCTCCGACGAGCAGTGGGTCAACGTGCTCTATCAGAACGCCGACGACCACGGTCTCTATCCGCGCGGCTACCCCTACGGCGCGATGCACGAAACCGTCGAGACCGGTTCGACGGCGGTCTCGGACGTCGTCGCCTCCCAGGGTCTCTGGACGAACGTGCCGGACCTCGACGCCGTCCGCATCCTGATGGACGGCGATCTCCAGGGGCAGGCCCAGACGCGCACGGACTTCGAGGACTTCGACGGCGACTTCGTCGCCGAGCGCGGCCAGTATCTCACCGTCTGCTCGATGAACCTCGCGTTCAAGCGCGAGGTCATCCCGGCGTTCTACCAGCTGCCGATGGACGACAACGAGTGGGACGTCGGCCGGTTCGACGACATCTGGTCGGGTGTCTTCCTGAAGCGCGCGGCCGACGTCCTCGACAAGGACATCGTCAACGGCTACCCGCTCTGTGAGCACAACAAGGCCCCGCGGCCGACGTTCGACGACCTGAACAACGAGGTGCCCGGTCTCGAACTCAACGAACATCTCTGGGAGGAGATCGACGACGTCGGCGGCGACGCCGACAGCTACGCGGCGGTCTTCGAGGCGATGGCCGACACGCTCGCCGAGGGCGACTGGGACGAGTACACCAACGGAGACTTCTTCACCTTCGTCGGCGAACATATGCACGACTGGCTGGCGTGTCTCGACGCGCTGGAAACCGAGAAGCAAGCCGTCGTCGCCGACGACTGATTCTGAAGCCGGATTCGCGAACCGGCAGTTATATATGTTTTAGGCAGGCCTAAATCATGTATGGAAGACGACGACGGAGAGCCGCGGCTGCATAGTCGGCGGCGTATCCTCGGTGCGAGTGGGCTGGTCGGTGCGACCGCACTGGCTGGCTGTAGTAGTTTCCTGCCATCCTCCGGCGGCGACGGTGGCGACGGCGGGAGCGGCAGCGAACCCGTCGGACAGATCGGTTCCGGACGCTCCCCGTTCGGCGACCGCGACATCTCCGGCGGGGTCTCGATGGCGGAGATGCCCGACCTCGAAGGCGAGTTGACCCTCTACTCCGGCCGCGGCGAGCCGCTCGTCGGCACGCTCCTGGAGTACATCGAGGACCTCTACCCCGACTTCACCATCCAGCCGCGCTACGGCTCGGCTATCGAGCTCGTCAACCTCATCCAGACCGAGGGCGACAACAGCCCGGCCGACGTGTTCTACTCGGTCAACGCGGGCGCGCTGGGCCAGCTCGACCAGACCGGTCGCACGCAGACGCTCCCCGACGAAGTGCTCGACTTCGTCCCGGAGAGCTTCCGCGACCCCGACGGTGGCTGGGTCGGGACCTCCGGCCGCGCGCGGTCGGTCCCGTTCAACACCAACGAGTTTTCGGAGTCGGACATCCCGGACAGCGTTATGGACTTCCCCGGCACGGAGGCACTCCGCGACAACGTCGGCTGGGCACCGACGTACTCCTCGTTCCAGGCGTTCGTCACGGCGATGCGCATCCTCGAAGGCGAGGAGGCGACCCGCGAGTGGCTCCAGGGGATGCAGGACCTCGGCGTCGAGAGTTACAACGACGAGTTCCTCGTCTCGCAGGCCGTCGCCGACGGCGAACTCGGTGCGGGCTTCGCGAACCACTACTACACGCTGCGCGTGCAAGCTGGCCGCGCCGATCCGCCCATCTCGCTTGCGTTCACCGAGAACGACGCGGGCGCGATCTTCAACGTCGCCGGCGCGTCCATCGTCGACACCGCCGAAGACACCGAGCTGGCCGCGAACTTCGTCCGTCACCTGCTCTCGGCGGAGGCACAGGACTACTTCGCCCGCGAGACGTTCGAGTATCCGCTCGTCCCCGAGGTCGAGCCGCTCGCGGAGCTACCGAGTATCGATGAATTGAACCCGCCCGAGGGGTTAGACCTCACTCAGCTCTCGGACTTACAGGGGACCGTCGAACTCCTCCGGGACGTCGGCGTCCTCTAGGGCTCACAGACCACCATGGCGACAGACCAGCAGACACAGACGACGGCCGCGGGCGACAGCCGAGCGGAGGGCCTACCGTTGGCACCGACCGTCGCGAGTGCCGCCGTCGCCGCTGCCGTGCTACTTCCCTTAGTCTGGCTGGTCAAGACCTCGCTCGAAGTCGGCTTCAGTGAGGCGTTCTCGCTTCTCACCCGTCCCCGGACGCTCGAAGTGTTCGTCAACAGCGCGCTGCTCGTGACCGCCGTCACGGCCGCGTCGGTACTGGTCGGCGTCCCGCTGGCGTATCTGACGGTGCGGACGGACCTGCCGTTCAAGAAGTTCTGGACGGTCGCCGTCTCCTTGCCGCTCGTCATCCCGAGCTACATCGGGGCGTTCGCCTTCGTCTCCGCGCTCGGCCCGCGCGGGACGTTCCAGCGACTGCTCGCGCCGTTCGGCGTCGAACGTCTGCCGGAGATCTACGGCTTCGTCGGCGCGAGTCTCGTGCTCACGCTCTACACCTATCCGTACGTCTACATCACGACCCGAGCCGCGCTAAAGTCGATGGACACGACACTCATCGACGCCGCTCGGACGCTCGACCACACCCGCTGGGAGGCGTTCAAGCGCGTCACGGTCCCGCAGATTCGCCCCGCCGTCGCCGCCGGGGCTCTCTTGGTCGCGCTCTACGCGCTCTCGGACTTCGGGACGCCCGCGATCATGCGGTTCGACGCCTTCACGCGGGTCATCTACGTCGAGTTCAACAGCTTCAACCGGAATCTCGCCTCGTTGCTCTCGCTGCAACTCGTCGGCGTGACGTTTCTCATCCTCGCACTGGAGTCGCGCGTCCGCGGCGACGAACCGCTGCACTCCGGGCGGCAGGGTGGCCGCACCGGCGACGTGGCCAGACTCGGCGGCTGGAAACTCCCCGCGCTCGGCTTCTGTGCCGCGGTCTCGGGACTCGCGCTCGTCGTCCCCATCGGCGTCCTCCTCACGTGGTTCGGCCGCGGGACGGCGTCGACGGGTGGCGCGCTGGCCTTCGACCTCTCGTTCGTGCTGAACTCGGTCGGCGTCTCCACCGCCGCGGCAGTCGTGGCGACGCTCGCCGGGCTTCCGGTGGCGTTCCTCGCCGCTCGCCACCGCTCGAAGCTCTCGAACGTCTTCGAGCGGGCGACCTACGTCGGCTACGCGGTGCCGGGCGTCGTGCTCGGGCTGGCACTGGTATACGTGGGAACCCAACTCGAGATCGGTGGCGAAGTTCCCCTCTATCAGACGGTCTATCTGCTCGTCTTCGCCTACATCGTCCGCTTCCTGCCGCAGGCGGTCGGGTCGATGCGCGCCTCGTTCCTGCGCGTCAACCCGGCACTGCCGGAGGCGGCGCGGACGCTCGGCCGTACGTCGGCAGGTGCGTTCCGCGAGGTCACGATGCCGCTCATCGCACCCGGCGTCGTCGGCGGCGCGGCACTCGTCTTTCTCACGACGATGAAGGAACTCCCGGCGACACTCCTGCTCTCGCCGCCGGGCTTCAGAACGCTCGTCACGCAGGTGTGGGCGGCGTACGAGCAGGGCTACTTCGGGCAGGCAGCGGTTCCGGCACTCATCCTGCTGTTCGTGTCGGGGCTGTCGATGCTCGTCATCCTCTCACAGGAGGGCTACGATGTCAAGTAAACTGCAACAACAGACGGACGTACTGGGAGACGAATCGGTGACCGACGCAGTCCTCGAACTGGACGACGTGCAGAAACGGTACGGGACGGAGACGGTGATCGACGACCTCTCGCTGTCCGTGCAGGAGGGCGAAATCCTGACGCTGCTCGGTCCCTCGGGCTGTGGGAAGACGACGACGCTCCGACTCATCTCCGGACTCGAACGGCCCGACGGCGGCGAGATCCGGCTCAACGGCGACCCGGTCGCCCGTGAGGGGACGTTCGTCCCGCCCGAACAGCGCGGCATCGGCGTCGTCTTCCAGGAGTTTGCGCTCTTCCCGCATCTCACGGCCCGCGAGAACATCGCCTTCGGACTCAACGAGTGGTCGAAACAGGAGCGCGAGCAGCGTGTCGACGAGATGCTCGACCTCGTCGGTCTCGCCGACCAGGGCGAGTCGTATCCCGACCAACTGTCGGGCGGCCAACAACAGCGGGTCGCCCTCGCCCGCTCGCTCGCGCCCGAGCCGGAGATGATTCTGCTCGACGAACCCTTCTCGAACCTCGACGTCGACCTCCGCGTCCAGATGCGCGAGGAAGTGCGGCGCATCCTCAAGGAGGCGGGCGTCACCGCCGTCTCCGTCACCCACGACCAGGAGGAGGCGATGTCCATCTCCGACCGCGTCGCCGTCGTCAACGAGGGCCGTATCGAACAGGTCGGCGACCCCGAGGCGGTGTTCCAACATCCCGAATCGCGCTTCGTCGCCTCCTTCCTCGGCCACGCGAGTTTCCTCTCGGGCTACGTCACCGGCGACGCCGTCGAGACCGACCTCGGAAGCGTCCCGCGCGAGCAGATCCACGGGCTGGCTCCCGAGTACGACATGACCCGCATCGACATCCTGCTGCGGCCGGACGACGTGAGTGCCCGGATCGCGACAAACGGCGACGCCCACGGCCACGTCGTCCAGCGGCGGTATCTGGGTCCCACCATCCTCTACGAGGTCCAGTTGGACAACGGCGACACCGTCCAATGTATGCACAACCACGACGATACGGTCCCGCTCGACACGGACGTCTCGGTCGCTGTCGACGCGGGCCACGAGCTGTCGTGGTTCCCGCACGGCCAGCGGACGAGTGTAATGGCCGACGACGACTGAGGAATGGACCGAGCCCTCCGAAACCGGCTGTTCTCCGTCCTCGGCCTCGTCGTCGCCCTCCTCGCGGGCGTCGCAGTCTACGCGCTCGCGACGAACCTCTTTCCGTACCACTCGGTCAACGACGACGAGGGCGTCTACCTCCTCCAGGCCGCGATGCTGCTGGAGGGACAGCTGTTCATCTACCCCGGCCAACTGGCCGAGGTCGTCCGGCCGTGGTTCTTCGTCGTCGCCGACGCGCCAGCCGAGGTCGGCGGCGTCAAGATGTACGGCAAGTATTCGCCCGTCGCCCCCGCGGTGTTCGCGCTGTCGAAACTGCTCACGGGCGACTTCAACGTCGTCCTCGGCGTTCTCGCAGCCGGGAGTGCCGCGCTCGTCTACGCGCTGACAGCCGAGGCGTTCGACCGCAAGACGGGCGTTCTGGCGGGACTCGTCTTGCTCGGGTCGCCACTCTTCTTGGTCACCTCCTCGACCTTCCTCGCCTACGCGCCGACGACGTTCTTCAACCTCCTCTTCGCCTTCGCCTACGTCCGCTCCCGACGGAGTGGGGAAAACCTGGCCCTGGCGTGGGGCGCGCTTGCGGGTACTGCCATCGGCGTCGCGTTCTTCGCACGGTCGTATACGGCAGTGCTGTTCGCCCTCCCGTTCATCGGCCACGCGCTCGTCTCGCTGGCCCGGACGTGGGGGAAGGACGCGTTCGAGCCGACGCTGCGGAATCTACTCGCTGTCGCGCTACCTGGCCTTGCCTTCGTGGTCCTGACGCTCGCGTACAATCTCGTCGTGACGGGCGACCCGCTGGTGTTCCCCTACGCCGCGTTCGCGCCACGGGACGGTCTCGGCTTCGGTCCCCACGAGATCCTCGGCTACGAGGAGAACTACACGCCGACGCTGGCGGCCGAGACGACCGTCCGCCTGCTCGTCCTCTTCGCGACCGAGTGGACGACTGCAGGGCTGTTCGGGACGGCCGCCTTCCTCGTCGGCTTCGGGGTCGTACTCTGGCGGGCGGTCGTCCCGACCGGGGCGGTGCAGGCGCGACTGTCGCAGTTCGGTGGCGGTCGGAAGAGACGCGGTGGGCGCGGGAGCCGAACGAAGACGTCGCTGTCGAAGGGCGGGAAGAAGCGACGTCGGACGCGACAGCAGTCACGCCGCTCGCCGCTCTCGAAGGCCGGGCGCGTGACGAACCGGCTGTCCGACCGGGAGCTCCGGCTCGTCCTCGCCGGGCTCGTTCCGAGCGTCGTCCTCGGCAACGCCTACTTCTGGGGGACGCACAACGGCCTCCGAAACGACCTCATCGAGCTCTTGGGTCCCTTCTACCACTTCGACCTCCTGCTGCCGCTCTCCGCGTTCGGAGCCTACGGCGTCCTCGTGACGGCCCGGACGCTGGCGCGGGAGTCCCGAGCGCGCTTTTCGGCCTCCGAAGTCCGGGGGGTGCTCCTGCTCGCGCTCGTCGTCACGGCACCGCTCGCGGCGACGGCGGAGATGCAGGTGCTCTCGGAGCCGTTCGAGGAGAACGGCCAGCGTACGGCCAACCTGGCGACGACCTACGAACCCATCGTGGAGACCGAGTTCGACGACGCGCTCGTCTACGTGCCCGACCCCTACGGCGACTGGCAACAGCATCCGTTCCAGTATCTCCGGAACGACCCCGGCTTCGACGGCGACGTCGTCTACGCGCTCGACGAAGGGCCGGACAGAGACATCGAGACGCTGGACGCCGTCGGCGACAGGACGCCCTACCGCTTTACCTACCGCGGGGAGTGGTCCGGCGCGGTCGAACCGGTGACGCCCGCGCTGGTGCCGCTGGAAGTGTTGGAGGGCGACCGCGTCGAGGCGACGTCGACGCTCGGAACTCCGGCACAGGCGTCGGCGGCGACGGTCCGACTGGAGACCGAGGAGGACTACGCCCGCTACACGGTCGACGACGTTGGGGAGTCGGTTCGCGTCGACTGGGCCATCACGGCCGACAGCGCGCGTGTGAGTAACCTCCCGCGGGCCGGGGGTGCGGCGGAACTCGCCGTCCCCGACGGTGCGAGCGAGGTCGACCTCGTCGTCACGTTCGTCACCGAGTCGGGCGCGACCGTGACCTACCGGCAGGAGGCGACCGTCGACAGCCGAGGCGACGAGGTTCGCGCCCTCTGGCCGCCGGAGACGCGGGTCTGTCGGCTGACGACCGAGTGCGGGATGGACCGCACCTACGTCGGTCCCGACGGGGACTATCTCTCGGGCGTCTCCGTCGAGACGGACGCCCGCGCCGTGAACGAGACGGCCTAAAATTCTACCTGGGCGACGAGTTCCGCGAGCCGCGGGAAGGCGGCGATGCCGACGGCACCGACGAGCAGGGAGAAACTGGCCGAGAGCAGCGGCGTAACCGAACCCAAGAAGCCACCGCCGTAGCCGGCGACGAGGAGGACGAGATTGTAGTAGCCGAGACGGAACGCGACGAGTTCCGGCGTCAGCGACACCCAGCCGCGGACGTCGCTGCCGAGGGGCTTCAGCCAGCCGCCGCGGAGCAACGCGCCGACGAGGACCATCGCCATCCACGCGATCATCGTCGACCCCTTGATGCCGCCGTAGCTGATGCCCGTCGTCGTCAGGACGTGGTAGAGCGCGGGCAGCGAGAGGACCGACAGCTCGGCGAAGACGAAGACGACGTCGTCGATGAACTGGCCGTAGCTGTCCTTCTCGGTGAACCCACCCGTGCCGTGGCCGCCCCACGTCCAGCGACGGCTACTCTCTGCGGCTTCCGTGTCTCGACCGGGGACGTTGGACATGACTGGCTTCGACTGCGAGGCGAAGGCTCAAAAACGTTCGTTCAGACGACACGAGTCGGTGCTGAGAGCACGGAGGCGGACGGAGCGGTCTCGAACTCCTACAGCTCGCGCGTCCAGACGACGGCCTGATTGTTCGCGAGTTCGAAGTCGTCGGTTGCGTCGTCGACGCCCGGAGCCGCGAGTTCGACCTCCCAGCCCTCGGTCGCCAGCGGGACCTCCAGCTCCTCACGGAGGAACGCCGGCGACACCTCGACCGGGACGCCCTCCATGTTGGCCGCGAACAGCACCTGCTCGTCGCCGTCGGGCGACTCGCGCAGGCCGTAGTAGAGGACCGTCCCCTCCGTCGGATGGACGTAGCCGAAGTCCTCGCGGTCGTAGTCAAGGTCGTCTAGAAGCCACTCGCGCTCCTGGCGGAACTCCCGTACCGAGAGGTCGAAGGCGGTCCGCTCGTCGTCCTGCGAGTCGTGCCAGTGAGAGAGGTTCGCGAAGTCGTGGACGTCCTGCATCCACGCGTAGGCGTAGGCTTCGAGGTCGGCCGCCGAGAGGTCGTCGCCGAACGGCTGGTCCATCGCCGACAGCATATCGGCCATCACGTCGAGGTCGTAGTCCGTCGCCTTGACCGTCGACGACAGTGCTTCCATGAACGTCTGGAGGCCGTCACGGCTCTCGAAGCCGAGGTCTTTGATACGCTGGAAGTGCGCGGGGTTCTCGAAGTCCTCGTCGCGCACCTGCCAGTAGAGGAACTTCGACTCGTCGGAGACGACCTTGACGTTCCACACTGAGTCGGTGTCGCGGACGAAGCCCCACGGGGCGCGCATGTTGGCGTGGACGAAGTCCATCGGGACGCCGGGCAGCATACAGTGGAACAGCATCGACGACGCCGGGTTGTTGTAGGCCTCGTCGAGCGTCTCGGGGTAGTCGTCGCCGAGGTAGGGATTCACCGGCGACTGGTTGAATTCGACCGTCGGGTCGATCTGCGTGCCGCGCCGGATGGTGTCGTGGTTGGCGACGCCGGTCAGCCAGTTGCCGCCGAAGTCCGCGACCTCGCGGACGCGCCACCACTTCGTCGCCCAGAAGGTGAGGAGCGCGGGCGTGTTGTGCGCGAAGGTGATGGGCGACCACTGGAACGAGTGGGGATGCTGTTCGATGAGCGCGCGATACGTGGAGGCGAGTTCCCAGTCCTCGCGCGGCCACGGGCGGCCGTCCTCGTAGATCATCCACGGGCGGTACTCCTGGCCCGCGACCTCCTGGACGATGTGGTCCATCTCGGCCAGATAGTCGTCGTCGTGGATGCTCTCCTCCAACTCGGGGTCCCAGTTCGTGAAGTCCTGCGCGCCGTCGACGCGGATGCCGTCGGCACCGAAGTCCATCTTGCGGCGCTGCATTTCGAGGAGCACCGCGCGGACGACGGGGTGGGGATACTCCAGCTCCTGGCCGTACATCCCCGGACCCTCGAAGTAGTAGTCGTTGAGCAGCTGCAGACCGCCGTTGTCGGAGTGGCCGAGGGCGATGTCGAAGACGATGCGGATCGGTTCGGGGAGGTTGTGGCACGTCGCGATGAAGTCGACAAGTTCGTCGGGACGGCCCGTCTCGAGGATGGCGGGGTTCGTCGCCGAGAACGCCGAGATGACGATGTCGTAGCCCCAGTTGATCATATCCGGCCGGTCGACGCTGACCTCGATTTTCTCGGCCTCGTCGTCGTCGGTCTCCACGGACCAGAAGTCGTGGATGTCCTCGTTCTCGGTGATGGGTTCGACCGGCATCACCTGGATGGCGTCGTAGCCGACGAAGTTGCGCTCGGCGGGTGTGAGGTCCTCGCCCGCGCGGAGCGTCTCGCCGATGTCCTCGTACTGGCGGGCGAGGCCGCCGAGCGACCCTGATTCGGTCGCGGTGCCGGGGTGAATCTCGACCATGCTCGTCGCCGGGTCGACGCGCGGCACGCCGTCGTCCTCGGTCGTCGAGATACGCTCCTCGTCGGTACCGAAGGCCTGGAAGTAGTCGCGGTCCGCGCGCTCCTCGTCCAGTTTCTCCATGTCGTAGAGTTCGGCGGGCGCGAACGCGCCGAACGGCACCGAGTAGGCGACGGGGTCGGGAACGGTGTGCCACTCGCCGTCGTGCTCGTAGGCGAGTTGGTAGAGCGACCCGAGTGCCTCGCGGGTCCCGGGCTTCATGCCCTCGACGACGCCCCAGTGGAACTCGCCGTTTCGCTGCAGGGGGACGCGCTCGCGGTGGAACGACAGGGAGTCGTGGCCGTAGGGGTCGACGTCCTCGGTCGGCGTGAGGATTTCGAGGTAGACGTCCGAGTCAGGGACGTCCGCGTCGAGCAGTTCGGGCGTCCAGAAGCCGACTTCGGCGCGGCCGTCGGTGTAGTGCGCGCCGAGTCGCTGGACGATCTCTTTCATCGCCTCAAATCTGTCGTCGTGTTCGGCGAGGGTCTCGTCGTGCCAGTCGACGAGGTCCTGCGTCTGGGCTTCGAGTAGGGTGGGTTCTCCGTAGGTTTGGCTCATGTGGTAGTGTCTGTGGCTGTGAATGTGGTCTGTCGGCGATGCAGTACCGGGCGAGGCGTCGCCAGCGACGGATGACCGGCCGTCGTCGTCGACGGCCGTGACACCGGCGACGGCTCAGTCCTGAATCGGCAGGACGGCGACGTCCTCGACCGTGAGTTCGCCGTCGACGAGGACGTCCTCGCCGGAGACGGCGTCGCGCGTCAGGACGGACTCGGCGACCGAGAAGGTCGCGGGCTCGGAACCGAAGTTGAGTGCGACGACGTAGCCTTCGCCACCGTTCTGTCTGACGAAGGTCGTCACGCGGTCGGAGTCGGACTGGTAGTCGACGCGACGGAACTCGCCTTCGAAGCCGAGGGCGTCGACCTCGTTGCGCGTCTCGACGAGCGTCTCGTAGTGGTCGCGCAGTCCCTCGTTGGCGTGCTCCCACGCGAGGGCGTCACGGCGGCCGCGCTGGCCGAGTTCCTGGCCGCCGTAGAGCATCGGGACGCCGGGGAGCGTGAACAGCGCGCCCGCGGACGCCATCGCCTCGGACTCGCCGCACTCGACGATGTATCGCGTCTCATCGTGGTTCTCCTGGTAGAGCATGAACGACGCGTGGTCCGGGAAGCCGACCTCGGCGCGCTGCTCGATAGCGTCGAGGATGGCGTCGGCGTCCTCGTGGCCGTTGCCGACCTGCCGGAGCGTGAAGTAGAGCGTCGTGTCGAAGTGCATATCGAACATCCCGTTGTGGAAGTCCGCGATGTACGGGATAGTCTCGTCGAGGAGCAGGAAGTCGCGGTCGTAGGACTTCACACGGTCGCGCAGTTCCTGCCAGAAGGCGTTGGGGACGGCCCACGCCATGTCGCAGCGGAAGCCGTCGGCGACCTGCATCCACTCGTCGACCGCGTCGAGGAGATACCGCCGGACCTTCGTGTTCTCGAAGTTCCAGTTGGCGATGAGTTCCCAGTCGAAGTAGGTGCCCGGCTCGCCGTTGTCCTGCCATTCGTACCAGTCGTAGTACTCGGAGTCCGGATTCTGGTAGGCGTCCTCGAAGTACGGATGTTCGCGCGCGGAGTGGTTCATCACGAGGTCGAAAAGCACCTTCATCCCGCGGTCGTGGGCGGCGTCGACGAAGGCTTCGTAGTCCTCGCGGGTGCCGAGGTCCTCGGCGATGTCGAAGAAGTCGACGATGTTGTAGCCGTGCGGCGGGTCGTCGTTCTGGAGCACGGGCGTCAGCCAGAGACAGTCGACGCCGAGCTCTTCGAGATAGTCGAGCCGCTTCGTCAGTGCCTCGAAGGTGTTGTCGGCCTCGTCGTCGTCGGAGGCGAAGCCGCGGACGTAGATCTCGTAGAGCGTGACTTCCTTCGACCACTCCGGCGGGTCGTTGAGACGGACGACCGAGACGGACTCGCCGGCCTTCTCGACGGAGACGGAGTCCGGAACCGAGTACGACTCGCCGATGGCGACGCCGTGGACGCGGATCCGCTCGTCGAACGCCGAGATCGGGATGTGGACCTCGCGGCCCTCGATGGTGACCTCGCTGCGGTCGACCGCGTCGCGGTCGTCGAGCAGGAACTCGACGTCGAGGTCGTCGGGCGAGAGCTTGCTGTGGGGGTGCGGCTGCGGATGGGCCTCGACGACGACGGTGTCGCCCTCGACGCGGCCGTGCAGCTGGACGCGCGGACGGCCGCCTTCGCCTTCCTTCTCGGCACCACGTGCCCCGCTGCCGGAGCCGCTGATGCCGGAGAGACCGGAGATGCCCGAGACACCGGAGACGCCCGAGACGCCGCTCCAGCCACTCATGCCGCTCATGCCGCTGGCACCGAGACCGGTGCCGCCGACGGGGCGGAGCGAGCCGGGGAACGCGCGGACGGTGAGTTCGTGGACGCCGTCGGGGGCGTCGAGTTCGATGACGTAAGTACCGGGTGCGTCAGGGGTGAACTCCTCGACGTCGTCGGTGCCGAGAGTCGCCTGACTGGTTACGGGTGCACTTTTGACGTGCCAACTGTACGTCGCGCCGGGGTCCGGGTCCCGCGGCGCGAGTTCAAGCGTGTCGCCCACGGCAGCGAACCGGGGCGGACCAGGGTGATGCATACTGGAACACTACCATCAACGCTACTTTGGTTTTTCTCCTTTGCAAAGTATTGTATACACCTGTAGTCAACGACGGGTGAACACCTTTATACGAAAAGCAGACACACCCCGACAAATACCGGCGGGAAAACCGACCGACTGAACCGGGGTGAAGCCGCTCTGTCGGCTGATTTCGCGCTGCTCATCTTGCGGATTCCGGCAGGATTTAAGTAGTGGAACCCGCCAGTGCGTCTATGCGACTGCGAACCGCGCTGAACGAATACAAACGGATGCGGGGGGCACGCTTCCCCGAAGAGTGCCCGACCGCAGCGGGCGCGTTCTCCGGCCACGGGGACCGGCTTGTCTACGTCGACCCCGGTGGCTACATCCGCGACTACTCCTCCTCGTTGTCGGGGCTGTACGGCATCGACCGCTCACGGTTTGGCATCGAAACCGACGACGAGACCTACTGGTTCGACGAACTCGACTCGGTGCGCCAACACTACTACCGCGAGACCAACGTCGTCGAGACGGAGTACGACGCCGGTGGCTTCACCGTCCACCAGTACGACCTCACGCTCGGCCGCGCACACGTCACCCACGTCGAACTGCGCGGCGCGATCCCGGCCGACGCCCATCTGACGGCCTTTCTCACCTTCGCCCCCGAGGGCCGTGAGACGCAGGTCGGCCGCCTCATCCACGAGAACGGCGGTCCCAACGGGACGAAAGCCGTCGAGGTCTTCCACCGCAACGAACACGACTACGTCACCGCCTCGACCGGTCTCGACGACGTCCGCGGGCAGATCCCCGAACGGTTCGACGAGATGCTCTCGGACGGCTACTTCGACTTCCCGCGCGACGCCGTCCTCAACCGCTACGAGGACACCCACCTCAGCGGCGACGTCGTCGTCAGTGCCCCGCTCGAACGCGAGGGGCGGGCCGCCCAGACGACGCTCGTCACCCAACTCTCCGACCACCAGTCGATCAGCCGCGAGGACGCCCTCGCGGACCTCCGTCACTGTGCGGACCACCACGCCAACGCCGACGCCCTGCGACGGGCGGGCCGCCAGCGGACGGAGGTGAACGTCCCCGAGAACGCGCCGCGTTCGGACCTCGTCCGCGCCGACCTGCGGGTGCTCTCCTTGCTCACCGCGCCGACCGGCGCGCATATCGCCGGACCGGAGTTCGACCCCTTCTTCACCAACTCCGGCGGCTACGGCTTCACCTGGTTCCGCGACGACGCGGAGGTCGCCACGTATCTGATGGAGGTCGACCACCTCCTCGACCTGCGGGTCGACGAGGACCTCCAGACGAGCGCGCAGTTCTACTGCGACACCCAACAGCCCGACGGGACGTGGCCTCACCGCGTCTGGGCCGTCGACGGAAGTCTCGCCCCCGGCTGGGCACACGCCCGCGTCGAGGGGGCCGACAGCCCCGAGTACCAGGCCGACCAGACGGCGAGCGTCCTCGCCTATCTCGCCCGCCTGCTCCGCGAACGCGGCAACGGACTCTCCCACGACCTGACGAGCGAGATCCGCGAGACGATCCGTACGGGAATCACCGGTCTCGACGACTCGCTGGAAGACGACGGGCTTCCCGAGCGGTGTCAGAACCTCTGGGAGAACATGAACGGCCGCTTCAGCCACACGGCTGCCACCTTCCTGAAGGCGTACACCGCGGTCGCTCGTGCCCCTGTCGACGAGAACCTCCGAACACACGCCCACGAGCAGGCGAAGACGGTCTACGAGGCACTCGACGAGTTCTGGGTCGAGGACAAGGAGATATACGGTCTCCGACTCGACGGCGGTCATCTCGACGACCGCTACGACTCGGCGACGTTCGCCTTCGTGGAGGCGATCGCCGGCTACGACTCGCTGGAAGGCATCACCGGCGACGACCTCGACCGGCTGACGACACACGTCGAGAACGTCATCGACGGGCTGTTCCGTGACCCGCGGGGGACGCCGGTCGCCGGACTTGCCCGCTTCGAAGAGGACTACTGGCGGAGTCAGGGACAGGACGACGAGAAGGTCTGGTCGGTCTCGACCGGCTGGGGAGCCAACGCGGCGGCCCAACTCGGCGTGCTTCTCGAGGAGTTCGGTCGCGACGCGAAAGCCGAGACGCTGTTCGAGCGCGCGGGCGAACTGTACGAACTCATCGACCGCGACGGACCGCTGTGTACGACGGCGGGCTATCTCGCCGAACAGGTGTTCGACGACGGGACGCCGGACAGCGCGGCCCCGCTCGGCTGGTCGCACGCCATCCGCCTGCACACGACCGCGCTCCTCCGCGAGTACGACGCACTACCGTCGGCGAAGCAGTCGCCGTCCGGCCCCGCGGAGCATCCGCGGTGGACGACCGGCGAGAAGTACGGCGTCGGCACCGTCGCCGACCACGGCGACGAGGACCCCTCGCGGGTCTGGTTCACCCTCACCGAGGGCGCGCTGACGGAGGTCCGGTTCCCGCGGGTCGACCTGATGAACCTGCGGACGATGGACTTCCTCGTCGTCGACACGGACCCGAAGGCCGAGTACACGGCCCGGACGCACAACGAGACCCGCCGTGACGACGACGCCGACACCATCGAGCGGCGCGCGGAGATGGCCGACGACGACGCGCTGCTCTTCCGGCAGACGACGAGCGAGCAGGGCGACGGCCGTGGCCACGAGTGGACGCTCCAGGTCGAGTACGCCGTCGACCCCGAACACGACGCGCTGCTCACTGAACTCCAGTTCGAGGCCCACGACGACAACGAGTACGAGGTCTACGTCATCGGCGACACGGCGTTGACGAATACCGGGACGAAGGACCGCGGTCTCCGGCTGGGCCAGCCCGGTCGCCACCATCTCGTCGCCCGCGACGCCACCGCCTACGACAAAGGGAAAGAGGACGACCCGCTGCTCATCGACGAGGACGGCGAGCCGTACAGTATCGCCGTCGCGCTCACGGCCACGGAGCGGTTCGACTGGGCCACCGTCGGCGTCGCTGGCTCGGAGTATCTCGCACAGCTGTTCAGCGAGGGCGAACTGCCCGACTCCCGCGAGCGCGTCGACGACGAGAACGTCGTGCTCGTGGGACGCGTCGGCGGCGGGACGGAGGTCCAAGAGACGCTCGCGCTCGGCTTCGCGGAGAACGCCGACACCGCCGCCGCACTCGGTGAGGCCGTCGGGGCACTCACTCGCAGCTACGAGACGGTGCGGACCGCGTATCTCGACTCGTGGGCGTCGTTCCTCGCGGACAAGCCGCTCCCCGAGGCCATCGAGGGAGAGGACGCGCTCGCGAACCAGTACAAGGCCGCGCTGATGGGGCTGCGTGCCGTCGAGGACAAGACGTTCCTCGGGGCGGGCATCGCCTCGCCGTCGGTCCCCTGGGGCGAGGCCGTCTCCGCCGACGAGTCGAAGGGGTACGGCTACAACTTCGTCTGGTCGCGCGACCTCTATCAGGTCTTTACGGTCTTCTGGGCCATCGGCGACCTGAAGACCGCGACCGACGCCCTGGAGTATATCTACACCCTCCAGCAGGACGACGAGGGCTTCATCCCGCAGAACACCTACCTCAACGGGCGGACCCGCTGGGGTGGCGAGCAGATGGACAACATCTCCTTCCCACAGGTGATGGCCTACATGCTCAAAGAGTCGGGCGTCGACTTCGAGGACACGAGCTACGACTTCCAGAACGTCAAAGCCAGTGCCGACTACGTCGCCCGCAACGGGCCTGAGACCGCCCAAGAGCGGTGGGAGGAGGAGGCGGGCTACTCGCCCTCCTCTATCGCCGCCGAGATCGCCGGACTCGCGTGTGCGGCGGCCATCGGTCTCGACGACGGTCACGAGGCCGACGCGCTCATCTGGCTCGCACTCGCCGACGAGTGGACGGCCAACATCGAAGAGTGGACCGCGACCGAGACCGGCACCGAACTGCACGACAACACTCCCTACTACGTCCGCGTCACCCGCGACGGCGATCCCGAGGCGGGCCATCTGCGGACGCTCGCCAACGCCGGGCCGACGCTCGACGAACGCGAGATCATCGACGGCGGCTTCCTCGAACTCACGCGACTGGGAATCAAGCCGTACGACGACGACGTCATCCTGAACACTATCACGGAGTACGACGAGACCATCCGCATCGATACGCCGTACGGGCCCGCGTGGTACCGCTACAACGGCGACGGCTACGGCGAGCAGGGCGTCGGTGCCGAAGGTGCCCCGTGGACCGTCGAGACGAAGGGCAAGGGTCGGCTGTGGCCCATCTTCACCGGCGAGCGCGGCGAGTACGAACTGCTCGCCGGGACTGACGAGGGCGACCTTGACCCGACGAACCTCCTGCGGACGATGGAGGGCTTCGCCAACTCCGGACGGATGCTCGCCGAGCAGGTCTGGGACCGCCAGCACGCCACCGAGTACAACTGGGAGTTCGGCGAGGGGACCGGGTCGGCGACGCCGCTGGCCTGGAGTATGGCGCAGTACGTCCGACTCGCCCACGGCATCGACGCCGGGAAGCCGGTCGAGATGCCCGCGTTCGTCTACGACCGCTACGTCGAGCGCGACCGCCCCGACGGGCCGTCGCTCCGCGTCGACACGCGCTTCAGCGGCGACCATCTCGAAGTGATGGGCGAGACTGACGGCGCGGTCGTCTCGATTCGCACGCCGTCCGAGACGGTACTCGTCGAACCCGACGACGGCGAGTTCGAGGCCGTTGTCCGCATCGAACACGGCGAGAACCAGGTCACCGTCGCCGCCGCCAGCGACGCGGACCTGCGCGAAGCCGGGACGACGGTCCGACGCTTCACGCTCTAGACAGAGCGGCGTCAAAAGCAGCTTTTTTCAGCGGTCGAGAGTCGGACTACGCGACGGAAGCCTGACCGGCCAGTTCCTCGCGCATATAGAGGTAGACCGCCAGCGCGAGCAGGCCGGGGATGAAGCCCGCGAAGAACAGCGCGACGGTGCCGACGGCCCACGCCGGGGCGTAGGGGACGCCGCGACCCTTGGCGTCGCGGTAGATCCAGAAGCCGACCGCCGCGCCGAGGACTGGCACGAGCAGGAAGACGAGGAAGATGATGAGCAGTTCTGGACCGCCAGGGATGGAACCGAACAGCGGGACCATACCGGAAAGTCGACGTGCGGCTGACAAATTTCTTTGGGCGGGTGAATCGGCACGGACCGCCGGGGCGGGTGGGCTTTTGCCGTCGGCGTCCCTTCCCCTACTTATGCCGACCTACCACCGACAGGTGCGCGTCGACGCGCCGCTGGCCGAGGTGTGGGACTTCCACTCGCGTATCGAGGGGCTGGAGGCCCTGACGCCCGGTTGGATGAACCTCCGCGTCGAGGCCGTCCGCGGTCCCGACGGCGAGGCCGACCCCGAGCTGCTCGAACAGGGCGCGCAGGTGCGGATGTCGATGCGACCCTTCGGCGTCGGCCCGCGACAGACGTGGACGTCGCGCATCATCTCCCGTGACGAGGGCGACGAGCACGCGGTCTTCCGCGACGACATGCAGGGCGGGCCGTTCGAGACGTGGGTCCACACCCACGAGTTCACTGCCGACGGCGACGGCACCGTCGTCGACGACACCGTCGAGTACGACCTGCCGCTCGGCGGACTGGGCGACCTCGCCGGACCGTTCGCCGTCGTCGGCTTCGAGCCGATGTTCCGCTACCGCCACCGCGAGACGAAGCGGCTGCTCGAATAGGCGAGTGTGGGCGTCCGTGCCGCCTCCCGTCGCTTCTCCTGACGCTGTCGGCGTGGCGTCCCGTTCAACCCTTCAACTCTCCCCCGAGACCTCCGTCGACGGCGAGCGCTCCGGGGGAGACGGCTCGTTCCGACTGCCCGCAGTCACGTAGATGCCGCCGAGGACGACCGCGCCGCCGACGACGGTCGCGAGCGTGGGGACCTGCCCGAGGAGGACGAGCGCGAGCAACGTGCTGCCGACCGGCTCGCCGAGCAGCGAGACGCTGACGACGCTGGATTCGAGATGGGCGAGTGCCCAGTTGATGACCGTGTGGCCGAACAGCCCCGGTCCGACCGCCATGCCGAGAAAGAGCAGCCACTCCCGGAGTGGATAGCCGAGCAGGGCGTGGCCTTCGGCGACGGTGAGCACGAGGAGGACGAGCGCGCAGACGCTGTAGACGACCGTGACGTAGGGGAGGAGCGCGATCCGCTGGCGGAGCGACCGCCCCGCGAGCACGTAGCCCGCGGCGGTGACCGCGCCGACGACGGCGAGGGCGTTGCCGTAGAGCGGTCGGGGGGCGGCGACGGCGACACCGGAGAGCAGGTCGCCGACGGACATGACGACCATCCCGGCGACGGCGACGAGGATGCCGACGACGGTGCGGCCCGTCACGCGCTCGTCGAGCAGTGCCCACGCGCCGACGGCGACGAAGAGCGGCTGGGCCTGCACGAGCGTCACGCTCGCGGCGACGGTGGTCCAGTTGAGGCTCTCGAACCACGTCGCGAAGTGCAGTGCGAGCGCGACACCCGAGGCGACGGCGACGAGCACGTCGCGTCGCCGGATGCGGGCGAAGTCGCCCGCGTGCCGGGAGAACGCAAAGGGCGCGAGGAGGAGCGTCGTGAAGAGCACGCGGTAGAAGGCCTTGACGAGGCTCGGAGCCTCGCTCCACGTGACGAGGATGGCACTCGTGCTCACCGCGAGGACCGCGACGGCGAGACCGACGAGCGGGGCGGTCGGATGGTCAAGCCGAGTCGAGAGCGACGACACAGCCGTATCTCGGCAGTCGGGCGTTTACCGTTTGCGACTCGGTGGCAGGCAACCGAAGGGAGAGATGCGAGCGGTTTTCTCCCTGTCTCCGAGAGAGCCGGTATGAGCGACCGGACGGGAGTCGGCTTGGTGCTCCTCTCGGCGACGGGCTTCGGGACGCTCGGCATCTTCGGCAAGCTCGCCGCCGACGCCGGGCTGTCGATTCCGACCGTCCTCGCCTTCCGCTTTCTCGTGGCCACGGCCGCCGTCTGGGGCTGGCTCGGGCTGCGTGGTGACCTCCGAGTCCTGACGGGCCGGAACCTCGCGGTCGGTCTCGGTCTCGGCGCGCTCGGTTACGCCGCCGTCAGCGGGCTGTACTTCTGGGGCTTGGCGTATCTGACAGCCGGCCTCGCGGGCATCGTCCTCTTCACCTATCCCGTCGTAGTCGTCGGTCTCGCCGTCGTCGCGCTCGACGAACGGGTGACCCGCCGGACGGTCGCCGCGCTGGGGCTGGCACTGGGTGGCGTCGTGCTCATCACTGGCGGCGACGCCGCCGGGGTCGATCTGCGGGGCGTCGCGGTGGTCCTCGGTGCAGCCGTCGTCTACGCAGGCTACATCACCGTCAGTCGGACAGCCCTCGAGACGGTCGACTCGCCGACGCTCACGGCCCACGTCGTCCCCGCGGCCGCCGTGAGTTTTCTCGGGTACGGGAGCCTCACGGGGACGCTCTCACTCCCGACAGGAGTGACCGAGTGGGCACTCGTCGTCGGCGTCGGCCTCGTTGCGACCGCGGTGCCCATCTTCACTTTCTTCGCCGGGATGCGCCGTATCGGCGCGAGTCGGGCAAGCATCGTCAGCACCGTCGAACCGGCGATGACGCTCGTGCTCGGTGCCGCGCTGCTCGGCGAGCCGGTGACGTCCGTGACCGTCGTGGGCGGCCTGCTCGTCGTCACGGGCGTCGTGCTGGTGGAGTCCGAGACCGAGACTGAGACCAAGACCGAACCCGAACCTGAATCTGAATCTGAGTCTGAATCCGAACCCGCGGCTTAGTCGACCTTCCGCGCCCGAATCAGTGCCTTCGGGTTAGCGAACGACACGACGTCTCCCTCGTCGTCGAAGGCGACCGAGAACCGCTCGTGTGCGCCGTCGGGTGCCTCGCGGAAGCGACGGCGGAGTTCGGCTTTATCCGCCTCGGAGACGTTCGTCCGTGCCGTCCAGTCCTCGAAGTCGAGGGTGATGGCCGCCGTCTCGACCGCCTCGACTGCGAGTCCCTCGCGCTCGAACCAGTCGCGCCACTGCGCGACCGAGTAGAGTTCGACGTGCGTCGGGTCCCGCAGTTTCTCGACACCGTTGAGAAAGGTCGCCAGCTCGTCGTCCGCGGGGGCGACGTTGTCCTCGAAGGCGAGGACGCCGCCGGGTTCGAGCACCCGGGCGGTCTCCGCGACGAAGGCTTCGGGGTCGGGGAAATGGTGGGCGGCGATGCGACAGGCGACGGCGTCGAACGAGGCGTCGGCGAAGGGGAGGTCTTCGGCGTCGGCCAGTGCTCCCTGAACGGGATATTCGCGGGTCGCCACGGCGAGCATCTCCGGCGAGAGGTCGCTCGCGACGACGTTCGGGACGCCCGCCGCGGCGATGGCACCCGCGGTGTGGCCGCCGCCGGTGGCGACGTCGAGCGCGCGGTCGGCGTCGGCACACCACGAGGCGAGCACCCGGAGATCGTCACTCTCGCGGTGGACGGCACTCTCGAAGTAGTCCTCGGCCGCGCCGCCGAAACTCGCAGCTGTGTCGCGTTTCTCGTCGCTCATGGACTGCCGTTCGCAGGCCAGGGAGAAAAGTGGTGCTCGGCTGGTAAACTCGACGAGTCGGAGTTTACTCGGCGTCGACGTACTGCGGCCGTTCCTCGTAGGCGATGGGATCGCGGACGCCGATATTCTGGAACGCCTGCAGGCGGAAGGCACAGGAATCGCAGGTGCCGCACGCTGGCTCCTCGGCGCGGTAGCAGGACCACGTGTGCTCGAAGGGGACGCCGAGGTCGACGCCATGTCGCGCGATTTCGGTCTTCGAGTCGTGGACGAATGGCACTTCCAGTGAGATGCTCGTCTCGGGCTTCGTGCCGACGTCGACCATCGCCTCGAAGGCCTCGAAGAACTCGGGGCGGCAGTCCGGATAGCCCGAGTAGTCCTCGCTGTGCGCGCCGATAAAGACGGCGTCGCAGTCGTTGGCCTCGGCGTAGGAGACGGCCATCGAGAGCAGGTTGGCGTTGCGGAACGGGACGTAGGAGGTGGGCACCTCGTCGCTCTCCAAGTCGGCGTCCTCGACGGCCATCTCGTCATCGGTGAGGCTCGATGCTCCGATAGCCGAGAGATGGCTCGTCTCGATGTGGAGGAAGTCCTTCGCGCCGAGGTCGTCGGCGAGTTTCTCGGCGCAGGCGAGTTCCTTGGCCTCGGTCTTCTGGCCGTAGGAGGTGTGCAGCGCGTAGATGTCGTAGCCGTTCGCCTTGGCCTCGTAGGCGGCGGTGGCACTGTCCATACCGCCCGAGAGAAGGACGACGGCGCGTTTCTGTGCGGTCTCGTCGGTCGTGTTGGTCGTGTCGGTCATTGTGAGTGGGTCGTGGGTCGAATCAGGTTTCGGGGGCGTCGTTCCACAGGTCGACGTGGAGGCGGGGGGTGTAGCGGTAGCCGTGTTCGAGGGCGAGTTCGGCGACGACAGTTCTGGTCTCAGCGAGCCGCTCGCGGGTTTGTCCCTCGGGCATGAGCAGGACGTCCGTATCCGGAATCTCGACGTGGGCGGCGGCGCGGACGTCGGCGAGCACGGACTCGATCTCATCCATGTCGTCGGGACCGGTGACGACGAACTTGAACTGCCGGTCGTAGCGCTCGGCCAGGGTTGCCAGCGCGTCGATGTCGATGCGACGTTCCTCGTGGCGGTCGGCCCACTCGCCCTCGCCCTTCGGGTCTTTCTCGACGGTGGGCGTCGACGAGGCCAGTTTCGGGCTGACGCTGGCGAGGTCGAGAGGGGTTTCGGCGTCGGGGACGACCGTTCCGTTCGTCTCGACGGTGGTGTGGTAGCCGAGGGCGTCGAGCTGCCGCAGGAGCTTTTGTGCCGAGTCGTGGACGAGCGGCTCGCCGCCCGTGAGGACGACGTGGTCGGCGTCGAAGGAACCGATTTCCGCGACGATCTCGTCGAGGGTCATCCAGGCGTGCGTCGGCTCCCAGGAGGTGTGATAGGAGTCGCAGAACCAGCATCTGAGGTTGCAGCCGCTGGTACGGACGAAGACGCTCGGGACACCGGCCAAGGTTCCCTCGCCCTGCAACGAGACGAACAGCTCGTTGATGGGGAGGGCGTCGCCCTCGGGGGCACTGTCGGGTCGGTCGACGGAGGAGGTGACGGGCATCAGAACGCGCCGCCACAGAGTTCGCTCGTCTCCGACACCTGTACCGAGACGTCGCGGACGTTGTCCGGAAGTTCCTCGGCGAGACGCCGTTCGAGCACGACGCTCATCACCTCGGCTGTCGGCGGGGCCTCGAACAGAACGACGGCGTCGCCGTCGCCGGCCGACTCGAAGGCGTCGACCAGCGGGTCGCCCTCTTCGAGGAGGAACCGGTGGTCCCAGCGGTCGATGATACTCGTGACGTCACCCTTGTCGACGACCCAGCCCTCCTCGGTGAGGTCGCCGACGACGCGGACGGAGATCTCGTAGTTGTGGCCGTGCGGCCTGCTACACTTGCCGTCGTGGTGCATGAGTCGGTGGCCCGAACTAATGCGGATGGGTCGGTCCCGACCGATGTGGAGGACGCGCTCGCTCCCTTCGACGAGCGTCGTCTCGGGAGTTTCTTCGAGTATTCCCGGAGTCATATCCGGAGAATACCGTAGCGAGTATAAAACAGTGTCCACCGGCTGCCGCTGTGGGAGGGAGTGGCGAAGAAAACCCGGAGAGGGCGGAACGGTAGAGACGAAGGAAATGACGGAAACGGTGCGGGCGACCGAAAGGATGCAGGCGACGGAGCACAACGTGGGTGACGGAAAACGGCTGGAGTGAACGCTCAGTCGAGACCTTCGAACGCGGCGAGGGTCTCGCGGTGGGCGTCGTCCATCGGCGTCGGGCGGCCCGTCTCGCGGTCCATGACGACCTGCGTCGTCTCGGCGGTCGCGGCCACGTCGTCGCCGACGCGGACCTCGTAGGTCATCGTGTAACTCGACGTACCGAGGTTCGAGACACCCATCGCGACAGTCACGTCGTCGTCGATGGTGATCGACTGCTCGTAGTCGATTTCCAGATTCGCGACGACGACGTCGATGTCTTCGAGTTCGACGTCGAGGACGGCGTCGAGGTAGTCGACGCGGGCGTGTTCGAGATAGGTGACGTAGACGGCGTTGTTGACGTGGCCCCACGGGTCGAGGTCGCGATAGCGGACGGTGATGTCCACCTCGTGGTTGAACTCGCTCATACGGAGGGGGAACGTCCAAGCCGTGAAAACGCGCGGGTCGGTGCGGGGATTGCCGCGACTTCGAGCGGTCAATCGGCGAGCGGTCCGTCGACGAGTGGTCGACAAGCGGTCGGTCAGCGAGCGATCGGTCGACGGCGGTCAGCGACCGGTCAGTCGACGAGCGGCGTCGGCGACCCCGCCGAGGGTGACGCCGACGGTTCGGCGGTCAGTCGGGTCGCACGCCAGACGTTCGCCCGCGTCCCGAGCGGTTCGAGGACCAGCGGGACCGTCGCGCCGACCGGGAGGGCCGCGAGCGTCCGCCGGAGCGTCGGCGATGCGTACTCGACGACGTGGCGCGTCGCGTTGGTCTCGACGGTCTCGACCGTCATCGCGCCGTGGTCGTTCATCTGACGGATGACCCGTACCTGCTGCACCGCCATCCGGGGGCTGGCGTGTGGCATGGTACCATATATGAAACAGAGCTTCTTAATTCCTCAGATGTATAGGATATCCTTACCGGTTCTGCCGGGAATCCGACGGCTGCGGGGGGCAAGCCGAGTGCCAACACGGTGAAGTGTACGCGAGCCGAGAGTTCAGTCGATGAGCGAGTCAGACGGGTCTTCGGGCGACGAGTCGACGGTGACGGTCACCGTCGTCGACGGCGACACGACGACCGCCCTCACCGCGACCCGTGGGACGGTCCTCCGTGACCTCCTGCTCGACCACGGACTCTCGCCGTATTCGGCACTCACCGAGCGGCTCAACTGTGGAGGTCGGGGGCTGTGTGCCACCTGCGGCGTTCGTCTCCACGACGGGCCGGAAGCCGACCACTGGCACGACCGCCTCGCCGACCGCTTCGGCTATCCGCGGCTCTCCTGTCAGGTGACTATCGACGGCGACATGACGGTCAGGCTCGTCGAAGACAAGCGTGTCTGGGGCGGCCGCGAGTAGCGCGCGGTGACAGCTAGTTTAAGCTTCTGGCGAACCATCCTGTTTGAATGGTCTATTCACTCGTCAGTACCGTCGGTGATCGCTCGTGAAACTCCAGCGTGGCACGTGGCGCGTCGTCGGCCGCAGCGACGCCCGCGGCGAACTGCTCGTCCGACCAACCGGTGAGGACGTCGACATCCCGGCGGACGTCACGGTCGGCCACACGCTCACCGTCTCCTCGCAGGAGTACGGTGGGGACCTCCAGCACGTCGTCGACGCCGTCGAACCGGGGAACCTGCTCAAGGCGAGTCTCCACCCGGGACAGCCCGGCCGGTTCGTCGATCTCGACATCGTCGACCCGCTCCGACTCGTCCTCGTGACGGGCGTCGAACGCTCGCCCGACTTCGCGGTCGACCTCTGGCGGCGCGCCGTCGCCGACGAGGAGTGGGACGGCCCGGTCGTCGCCAGTATGCCGCTCGACGTGGCCGAGGCGACGGCGGAGATACAGGTCGTCCAGTCGACGCAACACCAGGAGGACGACCTCTGGTGGTCGTTCGTCGGCGGCGACCTCGGCGAGGACGTGTACGGGTCGTTCGTCCACGGCGACGGGTCGCCCGCGGAAGTCGTCGCTGTCAACCCGACGAACCAGCCGTTCTTCTACGTGATGAAGTTCGGCACCGTCGACACCGCCGCCGCGGCGGAGTTGGTCGACAACCTCAGCGGGTCGGCTGTCGACGTCGAGCGCACGATTCGGACGGCGGTCGAACGCGCCGGTCTCGACGCAGAAGTCAGTATCCAAGGCTGAGGAGCTCGTTCACGTTGCGCCGAGAGAATCGAGTCCGCTCTCCCCGATTTGAACGGAGCAAGACATTCCTGCTCGCCTCGCTCCGCTCGGCTCCGCGGGCTGTGACTTGCAGGCTCAAATCGGTGCGAGGAGTCCTTCACATTCAACACCGCTCGCTGTCGTCGCCGGCGCACAGCACCGGCTGCCAGCGGAACCTTCGGTTCCGCGTTGCTCGCTGGTGTTGAAGTTCAGTCCGCTCTCCCCGATTTGAACGGGGGGCAAGCCGATCTACAGTCGGCTGCTCTGCCAGGCTGAGCTAAGAGCGGCTACCGAAACAGAGTCCGGTCCGAAACTTAAGAATTCTCATTCGGTCGCTCGGTGTCCCCGGTTTTCACGGAGCGAGCGAGGCCACAGCCGATTTATCCGGGGCTGTCGTCGACTCGGGCATGGGCGAGGACCGACAGGCCACGTTCGGCAACGACGGGGAGCTGCAGACCGACACGCCGCCGGAGGCGACGGGTGAAAACGACTTCGGCGAGGAGAAAGACGGCGACGAGACGAACGGCGGCTACAGCCGCTACGTCGTCTCCAGCCTGCTCCAGAAGGCCGTCCGTCGCAGCGACGACGAGGTGGCCGCATGGGCCGCGTGGGAACTCGCCCGCTCGGGCTTCGGCTGGAACCTCTGGGACCGGCTGAATCTCTACGTCGTCGAAGACCTCCGTGCCGGGCAGGACGTCGCGCTTCACATCGCCCACTACGAGGAACTCGCCGAGGAGTGGGGGATGGACACGTGGCGTGGCCGACTCTGCGGGATTCAGGGCGCGCTCGCCGCGTCGCGGGCGCAGTCGTCGCGGGAGGCGTCGAACGCCGACGCGTACTTCGGTGCGGTCGCCGAGAAGCGCGCCGAAGCCTTCGAGCGCGGCGAGACGCCGACGCACGACTTCCCGGTCGGTGACCTCGACGTCGGCGGCGAGTTCGACGCGGTCTTCGACGGTCACACCGGCGAAGGCAAGCGAAAGGGTCGCGGCACCGAGTTCTTCAAGACCCGCGGTGCCCGCGTCGGCCCGGAGGGCGAGGGCGAGACGAGTGCGCGCTGGCAACGGCTGGCGATGGTGCTCAGCGACGTCGACTACACCGAAGAACAGATCCGTCACGCGCTGGAGCCAGTCGACGAAAACGCGAAGTGGGACGAGCCGTCGGAAGACGAGCTCTGAGTTCCCGCGCTACTCCCAGAGGTCGTACATATCGTCGCGGACGCCACCCGTGTACTGCTGGCCGTCGTAGACCACACAGCCCTCGCTCGCACCGTCTGCCGCGCTCTCCTCGACCGTCGCGACGACGGTCGCCTCGATTCCTTCCGCGTCGAGGGCCGAGACTGCCTCGGCCGCGGCGTCGGCGGGCACCGTCGCGAGCAACGCCCCCGAGCCGAGGATTCGCATCGGGTCGACCCCCATCGCGTCACAGAGCGTCCGCGTCTCGGAGCGGACGGGGACGTCGTCCGCGGCCAGCGAGATACGGACCCCCGAGGCACAGGCGAGTTCGACCAGTCCGTTGAGCACGCCGCCCTCCGTCGGGTCGTGCATCGCGGTGGCGACGGGTGCGAGGACGACAGACTCGGGAAGGACGCTGATGTCGTCGAAGAAACCCGCCGCGCGGTCGACGGTGTCGGCGTCGACGCCGCTGGCTTCGAGGTCCGCCCGGAAGTCCGTCGCGAGGACGGCTGTCCCCTCGATGCCCGCACCCTCCGTCAGAAGGACCGCGTCGCCCGGTTCTGCCCCGGACGTCGGGACGTAGCGGTCGGCCGGTCCCATGCACGTCAGCGAAAGTAAGGGCCGGGCGAGGCCGGCGACGGTCTCGGTGTGGCCGCCGACGATGGTGATGCCGAGTCGCTCGGCTTCGGCGTCGAGCTGTCGCGTGATCTCGTCGAGGCTTTCGACGTCCGGTTCGGGCAGGAGGATTGTACTCACCAGCCACTCGGGAACCCCGCCGCAGGCGGCGACGTCGTTGCTCGCGATGGCGACGCCGAGCGTGCCGATGCGTTCGGCGGCGAGCGAGATGGGGTCGGTGCTGACGACCATCGTTCCCTCGTCGACGGCGACGGCGGCGGCGTCCTCGCCGTAGCCGGGACCGACGAGCAGGTCGTCGCTGGCCGCGCCCGTCCGCGAGAAGATGTAGCGGTCGAGGTCCGCGGGCGAGAGTTTGCTCATGGGGATGGTGAGGGATAGCGGGCTTTTGTGCCTTCCCGTCTGAGAGTCGTCGCCGACGACGGGCGACGAAGTCGACAGCAGAGCCGACAGACCCCCCACGGCTAAGCCGTCCGCCACGCAAGCGCGACCATGCAGATGACACCCGGCCCGACGGCGGTGCCGTCGCGGGTCCGCGAGCGGATGAGCGAACCGATGCCGAACCCTGACGTCGAACAGGCCTTCTTCGATACCTACGACGACGTCTGCGAGAACCTCCAGCGCGTCTACGACACCGACGACGACGTCATCGTCATGGGCGGAGAGGGCATCCTCGGTCTCGAAGCCGCCATTGCCTCGACCGTCGCTCCGGGCGACGAGGTGCTGTGTGTCTCGAACGGTCTCTACGGCGATGGTTTCGCCGACTTCGTCGAGAGCTACGGCGGCGAACCGACGCTCGTCGGCGCGGACTATACCGACCCACTGGACGTGGCGGGCGTCGAGGCAGCACTCGAAGACGGCGACTACAAGCTCGCCACGATGGTCCACTGCGAGACGCCGACGGGAACGCTCAACGACATCGAACCGGTGCTCGAACGCTGTCACGAGCACGACGTACTGACCGTCGTCGACGCCGTCTCCTCGCTGGGCGGGACGCCCGTTCCGAGCGAACACATCGACATCAACCTCGGAGCCTCCCAGAAGGCGTTCAGTTCGCCGCCGGGGCTGACGACCGTCGCCGTCAGCGACCGCGCGTGGGACGTCGCCGAGGAGCGCGACCCGACGTCGCTCTACACGAACCTCCTGCCCTGGAGAGACACGAGCGAGATGTTCCCCTACACGCATCTCGTCGCCAACGTCGCCGCGCTTGACGAGTCGCTGACGATGCTCCACGAGGAGGGCGTCGAGTCGGTCTACGACCGCCACGAGCAGGCGGCCGAACGCTGTCGCGAGCGCGGCGCGGAGCTGGGACTCGACCTCTACCCCGACCCCGAGCGGAGCGCGCCGACGGTGACGGCGTTCCATCTGCCGGGCGAGGCGAAGGCGGTCCAGGAGGAACTGGCCGGGGAGCACGACGTCGTCCTATCGACGGGGCTGGCGGACCTCGCGGACGACATCCTCCGGGTGGGCCACATGGGCTACAACGCCGACGTCGAGAAGGTCGACCACGTCATGGACGCGCTGGCGACGGTGCTCGGGAAGTAGCGAGACGTCGAAGGTCGAACGTCGAACATCGAACGTCGAACGTCGAACGAATCAGCCTCGTAGCGGCTGTCTCGACGTGGACAGAGGCGAAAAGGCCGGTCTCGACGAGGAGAGAAGAGTGAGAAGCGCGGTCGCGGCGCGGAGCGTCAGACCTCGATAGTGCCTTCGGCCTGCTCGGTCTCGCCGTCTGCGGTGACGGTAAGCCCGAGATTCGCGCCCTTCGCGAGCAGTGCGACGCCCTGTGTCGGTGAGACGGTGAGCGTGTAGGCGATCTCCCGGCGTTCGCCGGACGCGAGGTCGCCGAGACCGACCTCGACGGTGTCGACGTCCTCGCCCGCAGCAGAGATGTCGAGCGTCAGGTCGACGTCCGTCGCGACAACATCCGACGTGTTCGTGATGGCCGCGGTGACGTCACGCGAGAAGGTACCGGCCTCTTCCAGCGAGACGAGTTCGAAGTCGAAGCGATCTGTATGCATCAGTTGTCTCGTGTGTTCTCGGCGTCCGTGGTGTTCTCTTCGGTTTGGGATTCGCTGCCGGAACGCTCTGGAGAGTCGCTCTCGGCGTCGGCGAGAGCCGTCTTGTCCTCGTCAGGGTCCGCCTCGTCGAGGTCCGCGTTGTCGGGGTCCGCCTCGTGAGCGTCCACCTCGTCAGAAGGATCCGTCTCCTCGTGTAACGCGGTCGTGTCGCGCTCGGTGACGCGGATGCCCTTCTCGGCGAGATGCCGCATCTGCCGCTGGGCGAAGTCCTCCTCGCTCGTCCCGCGGGTGGCGAGCACGTAGACCAGCGCGCTCCCCGTCGGTCGCATCGTCCGCCCGGCGCGCTGGGCACCCTGGCGGCGCGACCCGCCGAGACCGGAGGCGACGATGGCGAGTTCGGCGTCCGGCAGGTCGATACCCTCGTCGCCGACGCGGGAGATGACTAGGGTTCTGATGTCGCCGTCGCGGAACGACTGGAACAGCTGTTCGCGCCGGTAGTGGGGCATCTCACCGCTGATGAAGGGAACGTCGAGTTCCGATTCGAGGAACTTCCCCTGGTCGAGATAGTCGACGAAGACGAGTGCCTTCGAGTCCGGATGTGCATCGAGGAGCCGTTCGGTCGCGTCGAGTTTCGCGGGGTTCATCGCCGCCAGCATATGCCGCTCACGGCCGTCGGCACTCCGCCACTCGTTGAGCGAGGTGTCGTCCGTCCACGGGACGTAACGGATCTCGACCTCCGGTTCCTGAACGAAGCCGGCGTCGAACAGTTTGTCCCAGTCGGTGCCGATGGGCGGGCCGATGAGCGTGAAGATGTCCTTCTCGCGGTCGTCTTCCCGCACTGGCGTCGCCGAGAGACCGAGACGGTGTTTTGCCTGCAAGTCGGCACTGCGACGGTAGATACGCGAGGGAACGTGGTGGACCTCGTCGTAGAGGATGAGCCCCCACTTCCGCGAGTCGAACAGCGCGCGGTGGCGGTCCATCCCGGCGGTCTGGTAGGTCGAGATAGTCACCGGGCGAATCTGCTTCTCGCCGCCGTGGTACTCGCCGATCTGGTCATCGGAGAGCGTCGTGTGCGCGAGCAGTTCTTCCTTCCACTGGGCAGCGAGTTCGCGGCTCGGGACCAGAATCAGGGTCTCGCCGCCGACGGCTGCGAGCACGCCGATACCGGCGACGGTCTTGCCCGAACCGGGTGGGGAGACGAAGACGCCGGAACGTTGCTCCTCGAAGCGGTCGACCCAGTCGCGCTGGTAGTCGCGAAGCTCGATGGTGAGGTCGATATCGAGCGGGTCGCCCGTTTCGAGGTCGCGGTTGTCTTGGACGGGATAGCCCGCGTCGTAGAGGATACGTTTGATCTCGGCGACAGCGTCGTCGAAGACCCAACACTCCGTGTCCGAGAGAGGTGCCTGGATGTGGTCGTCGTCGAGTTTCTGCCGGGCGACGTTGCCCATGAGATTGTCGGTGGCCGCTTCGAGCACCGTGTAGCCGTCCTCGTGCGTCTTCAGGACGAACTGGTGAGCGCGCTTCCACTGCGACTCGACCCACTCTTCGAGATGGGGTGACCGCCGCGGCAGGACCGACCGGATGCTCGTCAGAAGTCCGTCCAGCGTCTCGAAGGGAGCCTGCCAGATGTCTTCCTGTCTGATTTTGTAGAGATACCCTCGGCCGCGGTTGCGCTCGCGGGCGGAGTCGAACCGCTCGCCCGTCGCGTCGACGAGGTGGGCGAACTGCGAGAGCTGGGCACGGGTGTACTGGGTCGGCTGGTCGACGACGATCTCGCGGCGTTCGGAGAAGAGGACCACCCGCTCGCGGCTGGCGACGTCCTCCCACTCGGTGGGATACCAGACGACCGGGTCGGTCTCGACGTCGACGCGGGTGACAACGCCGCCCTCCGCGAGGGTGGTGAGGGCGTCCATCGCCTCGGCCTGCGTGCAGTCGAGCCGTCGTGCGACCTGCTGGGCGGTCATCACCGGGCGGCCTTCGGACTCGATGGCGTCGTAGAACCGGTCGAGCGAGAAGTCGAAGTCCTTCGAGTCGTCGGCGTCCGTGTCGTTGGTCTCCGTGTCGTCGGCGTCCGTGTCGTCGGCAGCCGAGTCCGCGACTGCCTCGGCGTCGTCAGCACGCGAGTTGGAGCGAGTCGCCGCGTCGGCGGGTTCAGTGTCGTCGGCGAGTTCAGTATTGGGAGCGCTGTCCCCGTCAGTCATTACCCGACGTACCGCTGCCAGCGGGAAACGGCTTGCGACCTCGGAAGGTCGCTGGCGTCCGAGTTGGAGCTGTCGCCACACGCACACAACCGTATTGTGTGCCGAGTCCTAACGACAGTCGATGACGACTGACGAGTCGCTCGTGGCGTCCGGCGTCGACGTGTGTGAGCGTCACGGCTACGCGGTCGAGCGACCGGCGCGAAGCTGGCTTCCCACGGCGATTGCCACGCCGGAAGACCGATCTGCACAGGAGGACCGAACGAGACCGAAGGACCGAACCACATCGGCGGACCGAACCACATCCGAGAACCAAACTACATCGGATGGCCGAACTGCCGACGACGTGGAGACGGTCCCGTTTTTCGGTGGCGAGCGAGGACCGGGACCGATTGCGGTCGAACCGTTGAGCGCGAGCGACGTCGAGCCGACGACGGTTATCTCGCGGCTCTGGAACAACAGCAACAACGGTCGCCGCAGTCTCTTCGTCGTCCCGGGCGACGACGCCGACGCGCTCGCCCAGACGGTCGTCGGTCTCCTCACCTCGCCAGCGTGTGTCGCAGACGAGACCGAGGACGGCTGCCGGACGTTCTACAACGGTCCCGACCGGATCAAACTGGCAGGGGGCGGCTACGCGCTACACAAGGCTGTCGACCCCGACTTCCAGTGGTTCGAGCGTCCGGCCGAGGGCGACGCTGACGCCGGGCGGGCGGGGACCGACAGACGACGGGTCGTCCTCGCCGACGACGACGAGGAGGTCGCCGTCCTCGATGGTGTCGACGACCTTGGCTGTCCGCCAGCGTCGACGTTCCCCTACTCCTACCAGCGGAACCCACGCGACAAATGTTTCCACGTGACCGACCGCTCGGGCCACGAGGTCGGCGTCTTTACCGACATCAGGTCGATGCGCGCGGCCGCCTACGAACCGGTCCCGATGCCGTTCGTCCCCGAGCATCTCTTCGACGCCTCGGTCCGCAGTCTCTGGGGCGTCCTCGTCGACGACGCGGACGGCGCCCGACTCTACACTGCCGACGGGCGGCTGGAACCCTAAGCTGGCTGGCGACGCTACGACCGGCCCGACCGAAGCTGTCGCCGCTGCTCGTAGGAGAGCCGCGAGTACGCCCGTTCCAACGAGATCGTGTCCAAACAGCCCGGGAGTTCTTCGAGCGTGCGCACGCTGTCGATGTAGACGTACTGGACCGGCTCTTCGAGGGATTCAGAGAAGACCTGCCGAGGGCCGTCGGCCGCGAGGGCGACGAACATCCGGCCGTCGGGGTCGATCTGCGGCGTGACGTCGTATTGGATATAGAGCGCGACCGTGAACAGCGCGCTCGCGAGACCAACGGGGCCGGGGGTGAGCTGCCAGCGGACGCTGCGGTTCGTATACTCGACGGTTGCGACGTAGCCGTCGCCGAACCGGAAGCACTCGACGACCTCGGGACCGCGTCGCCACCGCGCCTCGGTTCGCGCGAGCCAGACGCGCTCCCAACGGTCGGCGGAGGTGCCACCGCCGTAGGGAGACGTCATCCACGAGATGCCACGGCGAAGCCTGCGTGCGGCCGAGCCGACGGCAGACGTCAGTGAGCGATACGTTCGCAACCAGAGCGGACCTCCGGGGGATTCTCTCATTGTGGTAGCTGCTCCTATCGGCAGCGTTCGGTCCGTGCAGCCGTGTGTCCGGGGGATCGACATCCGGTGGACCGACATCCGGCAGATGGACATTCGAGAGACCGGTATCCGAGGGTCCGACCACTGTAGCGACGGCACTTAGGGGATCAGCCACTGACGATTCCTGAGAGCACGTTTTGCGCGGGTCGTTCTCTGGAGGTGAGTTCGTCCACATACGGTCAGGAACCGCCAAGGACCGTTCACGTGCGACCAGGATGTCGTGCGGTGAGGACGCTCCGACCGACTCGCAACCGATACGGGAGATACGCTCCAAGAGGTGTTATAGTTCCGCCTCACGGTGAGATAGCAGAGATTTCGGCCTCAGCGTACCAGCCGAGATCAGCAGGCCAATTGAGATTAGCACGCCAATCGAGATCAGCGCGCCGGTCGAGGCGGTGCCGAAGCGTCCGCATCCGGCGGTAGCATCTCAGCCGCGGCGGTCCGAGCACTGCCGACCACAGAGTGCTGCTTTCGACCGGAAGCGGGCACCGCAGTCGACACAGGCGACGTAGCCCGCGCCAGCATCCGTGAGTACGCGGTGGTTGCCGACGACGAACGGACGGTCAACCACCCGCGGACGGATTCGCTCGGGAATCTGTCGCGTCCGGTGTCGGCTGAGGTCCGCGCGCAGCCGAATCGTGTGGAGGTCGTTCGCGGACCACCGCGCCGACGCGCGGGCGGTCTCCCACGAGTCGAGTTCGGTCCACCCGGTCACGATGACGGGAGAGCTGGTCTCGGTATCGCCGACGACGATGATGAACCGGACGCCGTCGCGGACGAGTGCGAACCGCCAGCCGTCGGTCGTATTCCAGCGGAGTTGGCCGGTACGGATGGTCTCGGAGACGACCGGGAGACTGAGATATCTCCCGGGTTGTCCGAGCCGTCGCCGGAAGTGGTTTGTGAGGGCGTAGACACCCGGGTCACGGAGCGGGACGTCCCACGGCGTGCGCCGTGAGTCGGACGTCGGCGGCGCGTCATCCGCCCGACTGTGTTGCGAAGCCACACCACAGCTAGGTTGACAGGACGTATGTCGTTTACGCACCGGCTGGCTGGAGACCACACCACGTTTCCGGTGAAGTGCGACTCCGGGCCGAGCGCGTGCGGACCGGTTTCAGCCAGGGAAGACACCTCGTTTCCGGTGAAACGCGTCGAGAGGGGCGAGAGCGTCGCTCGTCGGCCCGGCGGTTCGTGGCCTTCGGAGGTTCGTTGCCCCGACGTCGACCGGAGAACTCGACACGGACCAGGGAATCCCCACGCGGACCGGGGAACCGCTCCAGGAACGACACGGTCTCACAGACACCGTGTTTCCGATGAAACCGGCAGTAGTCGGGCGGGGTGCTGTGTGAGTCGTACAGGGGTTTCAGGAACAGCACGCGTCCCGACAGCTACCGTGTCAGTAGTCGTAGATTTCATCGGAAACGTGGTGTCGGTCGACGAGTGCTTACGGTGAACGTCGTGTGTATACGGTCAACGTGGAATATTATGGTGAACGCCGGATGCGTACAGTGAGCGTCGCGCGACCAGCAACAGCGTGCTACCAGGAGTACACCGGGTTTCCGGTGAAACAGTGTCACACGACGGTTCAGCATCGACTGCCCTGATGACCCTCGGTGTCGACGACGTGACTCGGTACGCCCCATTGGTCTGTCCGACATCCTCCCCCAATCCGGCACTCTAGTTCGGCAGTCCAGTTCGGCACTTCAACTCGACACCCCAATTCAACACTCCATGGGCCGACTCTCCTGTTCGGCTCTCCTGTTCGGCTCCCCTGTTCGGCTCCCCTGTTCTCTGCCATCGATGACCACCGATCGAGTGACTGTCTTCCGGAGACAGACACACCTCGTTTCCGGTGAAACGCGTTGAGAGGGGCGAGAGCGGCCGGAGAGCGGCTTGATCATGGGCCAAATCAGTCACCAATTCTGTTGCCTCTGTAAGGACAGGATTATATACTCCATGAGAGAAAAGTCCACCAAGTCCTCTGCAGAAATAGATTATACTACTCTGCAGTTTCCTGCAAGAGAACTGCTGCTTCGTTTGAAGAGACAGCACCGTCGGTGGGAAGTGCTGTGTGGTTGGACCCGACGCTGCGAGGACTGCCTCCCGACACTGAAGCATCCGTCTCGTTATCACCGGGAATCGACGCGGACTGAGGTCCACGAGCCGAGATGTCGGTGTCATCGGTAGTCGCGTAACGAACGTGCGACAGAGTGGACACACCTCGTTTCCGATGAACCAGAACCCCCGTTTCGACTGCACTCGCTCGCACCTTCGACCCCGTTCACCGGAAACGTGGTGTGTGTGTCTCGCCTCGAAAGGGCAAGTCATTTCACCGGAAACGTGGTGTGGCATGGTATGTCCGACACTGGGGACACGCTCTTCACGCGCGAAGACCCCATCTTCGCCAACAAGGAACTCCTCGAAATCAGCCACCTCCCGGGGGAAGGCCGTATCGTCGGCCGCGACGACGAGATTGCGAATCTCGCGAACGCGGTCAACCCCGCTATCTTCGGCCAGAGTCCGAGCAACGTGCTCATCTACGGGAAGACCGGGACCGGGAAGTCACTGTGTGCGAAGTACGTCTCCCAACGGCTCGTCGACACCGCCGGTGAGGAAGGCGTCAACGCGACCTTCGCCTATGTCGACTGCGCCCAAGACACTACCGAGACGCAGGCCGTCCAGACTATCGCCGACAGCGTCAACGACGCCGAGGACACGGGTATCAAGGTCCCCGACAAGGGACTGAGCACGTCGACCTACTACAAACGGCTGTGGCGTATCCTCGATGCGCGCTACGACGTCGTCCTCATCCTCCTCGACGAGATCGACAAGCTCGACGACGACGACATCCTGATGCAGCTCTCGCGAGCGGGTGAAGCTGGCAAGATCGCCGACTGCAAACTCGGCGTCATCGGCATCAGCAACAAGATTCAGTACAAAGAACGGATGGACGAACGCGTGAAGAGCAGTCTCTGCGAGCGGGAGTTCGTGTTCCCCCCGTACGACGCCAACCAGCTCCGAGACATCATGGACGCCCGTAGCGACGCGTTCCGTGATGGCGTCCTCGACCCGTCGACGATTCCCCGCGCCGCCGCGCTCGCCGCGCGCGAACACGGTGACGCCCGGAAGGCCATCGACATCCTCCGCTATGCTGGCGAGATCGCGCAGTCGAAGGGTGCCGCCACGGTTCGCGAAAACTTCGTCACGCAAGCGCGCGAACGTGCGGAGACCGACCGCTTCCGCGAACTGATTCGCGGCTCGACCCCCCACTCACGGTACGTCCTCCAGGCACTCGCCGTGCTCTCGCTCTCGAACGAGCGGAAAGACGGCTTTCGGACCAGCCGAGTGTACGAGATTTACGAGAGCATCTGCCGACAGGAAGGTTCGGACAGCCTCTCGCTCCGTCGCGTCCGCGACCTGCTGAAAGAGCACGCCTTCCTCGACATCATCGAACAGTCGAAACACAGCGGCGGAAGTGCCGAAGGGAGCTACACCAAGCACCAGCTCCTCGAAGACCCGGAAGTCGTGAAGGACGTCCTCACCGAGAACACCGATTCGTGACCGACACCTCGAAGCAAGAACCGATACTGTGAAACGGAAAACGACACCGCCGAAGGAGGGGTGTTGAGGCGGGCCGAAGCGTTCTGTGCGGGGACCAACTGGTTCGTGTCCGCTGCATCTCAACGGTCTGTGAGCGTCGACTTATAGTTTATCACACTGTGTAGTGACTGAAACAATCACTCGATAACAGGTGGCTCACGCGTGAGGGGGTCGCTCACGGCCAGCTACGCAGGTGTCAGATCGAGTTGCGTTGCGGACTCGCGGTAGGACTCGTACAGTGACGTCGTCCACGTCACGAGTTGGTCGTTTCTCCCGTCGACGGTGGCGACCAGGTTATTGTGTCCGTCGTAAGCACCGACGAACGCACGGCCGTCGATTAGTGCAACGCCGACGCAGATCTCCTCCGGCGCGACGAGGAGTGTGAACTGTTCTAGCTCTCCGACTCGACGGAGCGCGTCAGGATATTCGGACTCCGAGACGGAGAGCACCGATTCGTCGATGATGAGTTCGACTTCGGTCTTCTCACCGATGATCGTCTCAGCCGCCTCGTTGAACACGCGGCTGACGATCGGACTCACCCCTTTGAACGAGCCGACGGGTTCCGTTCCCAGAAAGGTGAGATAGCGGTCGATCGGAGCGTGGGGGTCCTCTGCCGTTGCGGTCGTCACCGTCACCCCGTCGTCGTCGGCGACTGCTGCGATCGGAAAGCCGTCAGCTGTCGCCCCGGCGTTGGTCAAGAACTGCTGAAGCCGACTCGCGCCGTCGACGACGCCTGTCAGTCGCTCGTACTGCTCCAAGACGCTCTCACCACCGACCGTCAGCTCGTACTGGCCGTTCTCCTTTGCAATCCACCCTCGCTGAACGAAGCCCGAGAGCGTTCGCTGGGCAGTCTCACGAGCACACGAGCAACGGTCTGCAAGCGACGTCGGAGTGGCTGGCTGCTCCGCCACCGCCTGAAATATCCGTATCCGACTGGCCGAACCGACGAGGAAGGCGATGTCCTCACGCGCGTTCATACCGTCCAGGTTCTTTGCGGGCTGCCATGACGGTTTTGGAAGTAACTCCGCGTCTGACAGGTTCGGCACTGTCGACACTTGTTGACTTAACCGCCTCGGGAAGCCCTCCTTTCGGACGGCCTAGCCGAGCAGCCCGAGGTTCTGGATCCGCTCGACGATCTGCTCGACCGCAGTCGTCGCGTCGTCGGTTCGCTTCCCACCGGTGATGACGATCTTACCGCTGCCGAACAGGAGGATGACTACCTTCGGCTCGTCCATCCGGTAGACGAGTCCGGGGAACTGCTCGGGCTCGTACTCGACGTCTTCGAGCCCGAGACCGATCGCCAGCGCGTTGAGGTTGAGGTTGTGGCCGAGGTCCGCGCTCGAGACGATGTTCTGGACCGTGATCTCCGGGTCCTCCTCGACAGGGATGCTCAGGCCTCGGAGCTTGTCGAAGATGATACCGAGTGCCTCGTGGACGTCGTCAATGCTCTTGGCACCCGTACAAACGATCTTCCCGGAACGGAAGATGAGTGCGGCAGCCTTCGGATTCTGCGTCCGGTAGACGAGCCCGGGGAAGTTGTCAGGGTTGAAGTCCGCACCCGGGAGGTCGTCCGCGAGTGCTTCGAGGTCGAGTTCCTGACCGATTCCAGTCGATGCAACGACGTTCTGAATCTCGATTGAGTCTGCCGGCGACGTCATGCTGACTACAGTTTCCTCGCCCGTCCTTATAAAGGCAGGCCTTATAAAGTAGTTTGCCGGATGGTGATACCGGCTTTGTCGGCTGCACCACCCCCTCGACTGTCACTCAAGACCCCCATCACTGCCCGTCGAGTTTTTCTGATGACCGATGATAACTCTCGCGCGCTTGCGAGCGCACACGTGGGAGAAGCACCGAAACCTTACTACTCAGTTCCCTGTTGATAGCAGTCCACACGCGTCATGAAACCGCATGGCGAAGGCGGTTTTCTTCGGTGGCGTTTTATACTACACTGCCATTGGAATGCAATGCGAAGGGCGTCCGGGTCACCCCGGCCGTCCACGGCTGCCCTCCCGGCGCGACGCGCCGGGCGGCGGCAGTCTCAATCCGAATCCCTTAAGTGGGAAACGACACTCGGATTGAAGTACGCAGAAGTCGGCGAAATCGGAAGACGACGCCGACTTCGTTCCGACGCCCTTAAGTGGAACAGGGCACTCGGACGTAATACAGACACACCGCGACTGTGGGCCGTTCAACTCGG